>CAWUNT010000030.1:0-12710 GCA_963923405.1 uncultured bacterium
TCCTCGCAAGTCGCGTCCACCGGAACCACTTCACGGACCTTCTCTTGGCTCGCGGCAGGCGCAACAACCTTCAGTCCGGGGAATCGCCCCTTGAACACGGCGGCGTCTAGCCGATGCATGCCGTTTGGAACAATCATCACCGATGGCTGTCCGATCGCCTCAAGATTGGCCATGGTGCTTTCATCCAGGGCGATAACGCCGTGCAGCAACAAGCTGCCGTCTGGTACGCGCCATATCACCATGTTTCGTGGCAAGGGTCCGCGCGGCAAGGAACCTGTCACTTGCCAAATGCCGGGTACGATCTCCTTCAATGGGCCATGCGGCAGCACATGGGTAGCCCAATCAAGATCCGCGCTCATTTTCGCGTCACCATGGAACCAAGATCACACAGGCTGACGAAACCTGATTCAGTCAATACCGCATGAACGGGCATGTCGAATGACTCGGCAGGCAGTAAATCCCGCAGGAAGAACCTTTCCCAGCATACTCCGACAAGCGTGACCCGGGCGGTATCGGGCAAAGACTTGATGAATCGATCGTAATAACCCGCGCCGGATCCAAGGCGGTTTCCAGCATGGTCAACCGCGACGCAGGGCAACAAAACAAGAACATCGCGCCCCTCAAATTCAAGCCTCTGACCGTCCGCCGGTTCCTTGATACCGAAGGTTCCTTTGCGGAGTGGCTCGTACGATCGCCATGCGATGAATTCCATGGCGCCGTCAGCAAGAACCCGTGGAAAGTACCAACGCCGGTCATGCCGGTCGTCCTGATCCATCGCTGGATGAATCGCGGGCTCGTTGCGTGTCGCCATGTAAGCTGCCACGGCAGAAAACTGGTTCTCCCTCAACCAGACCGAGAGATGGGACTGGATCTGGCGGGATCCTGCCTCAACCTCGGGCCGCGGCATGCCCCTGCGCGCCGACCGCAGTTCGTCGCGAATCATGGACTTTGCGTCTTTCGGGGGAACCACATTCATGCGTCATGAATCTCCTGCGCAACATCATAAAACAAATCCGCCCGGCGGGGCTACGCCGGGCGAACCATCAAACTTGGTTTTTTCACGACTTACTGGATCGTGACATCCACGGGACTTGAGTACTCCCAGCGACCTGAGATTTCCGAGAACGCGCCGACGCGCATCTTGTAAGCGCCCGGGTTCACACCCTGGAGCGTCGCGACCGAGCCAGCGGTAGCGAACTTGTAAGCCGGATTTGCCCAGTCTTGAGCGTTGTTCAACTCGACACGGTAGTAAGTTACTTTGGAATCACCCGTCCACGTCACCTGGCCACCGCTGCCTGCCAGAGTCGCGCCAGCAGCCGGTGCCGTGACCGTCAACTTGCGACGAACCGGGGCGTCCACCGTGAACGAACGGACTTCTGATTTTCCAGAGGCCGTCTTCACGCGCCAATACCACTTGCCAGGGGCCGGCTGGTGAAGGGAATAAGCACCCTTCTTGACCGGGATCTTCATTTCAATTGGCTTCATGGACGAGTTGCGTGACAGCTCAAGGGTGCCAGCGCCTCCGTTCCACGAGAAGCGAGCCGGTCCAACGGTCTCGTCATAAGCGATCGACGCGCCGTCTTCCGGGAAGTTGATCGAAAGGGCGCCACCGCCACCTTCCGTCGCGGCAGCCACATCAGCGGCCGGTGCCGGTTGTGCCTCGGCAGCTGGAGCCTTCGCCGGCGCGGCCGGGGCTGTCGAAGACACAGCAGCGGCCTGCGGAGCTGCCTTTTCCTCAGCTGGCTTGGCCGGCGCATTGGCCACTTCCGCAGCCTCAGGGGCCGGGAATTCATTTTCATCACTGGATTCGGTAGCAATATACAAGTACGCCGTCGCAGCTACCGCAACAAGAAGGACCCCAAGGAGGATATAGCGCGAACGGTTGCTGTTCGCGTACGCACCTTCCTTGAAGATCTGGGACATCGCGTTTGTGTTTGTCCCGAAGTTACTCGCGAACTCGCCCTTCAAATCCGCGGTGAACGGATTCGACGGCGCGCCGGGTTGTGACGGAAAGCCCCCGCCGCCCCCTTGCCCTGTCGGGTTATTCATTGACTGGTTCATGACGTTACAATCTCCCAAGTTTGATTGAACCGGATGGCCCGTCATGGTCATCCAAACGAGCGGATCGGAGTCATGACGGATGACTTTAGCCGGCGATCGCGGCCATGGGCCTCAAATGGAACCCGGACCAACGGTTGCCCTGTCTCCAAGATCCTGAAAATCCGGGTGATGAAGGGGTCGTTTTGGAAAATTACCACATGGGCTGGTCAGAAGAGATTCCTGTACGGGAACTCAATGGACATTGGAAGAATCCACACCGGAATACCGGCAGACAAAATGATTTCTGGATCCCGCCAATAATCCTTCGATGTGGTCACGATCGCGTCAGCCCCGGAGATGGATTCCTCGCTGAACTGGGATGGATGGAACCGCTGGTGATCCGCGGCGATGACCAGGCGAAATGGCTTCAGTCCAGTCGATTCCACCGCGCGTACAAATGAATCCGGCCGGGCGATCCCGCAAGCCACGACCGGTTGGCGCGGCATTGAACCACTTTCCGCGACACGTGGATCAGGTCCTGCCCCGGCGTGAATCAATTTTCCATAAACAACTCGCGCAGGCATGACAGGTAATCCACCCAACGCGTCAACCGGCGCGTCCGGGACGACCCTGGCGTCACGCCCCGTCACACGAATGACGAAATTCGCGCGGCGCAAAGCGGACATTGGTTCCCGCAGGTTTCCTGCAGGCAAAAGCGCGTCTCCGGAAACCCCCTCGGAAACAAGGACCACGTCCACGTCACGCCGGATGCGCAAGTGCTGAAATCCATCATCGAGGACGATGTGCGTCGGCCTGTAGCTGGTAAGAATCTGGCTGAACGCGTTCCAGGCGGCCACCCTGTCGGCACCAATGATCACCGGCACGTCCGGGTTTTGGGCAGAAATCATCCGCGCCTCATCCGCATGAGCTCTCTTGTCGATCGTTCCCCTTGAATCGGGAATCAGGCTCGCGTTCACATAGCAGGCAAACCCTTTTCGTGGCAGGCCTGACTTGTACCCTCGAGCCAGAACGACGGGACGATGCCCGTCTCGTACCAGCGCGGATACCAGTCCGGAAACAAATGGAGATTTTCCAGTCCCGCCGGATTCAATGTTCCCGATGGAAATCGTCCTGGGACCCAAATGAACACTGCGCAACCATCCTGCGCGGTACAACCAGCGGCGTGCCACCACCAAGAGGAAAAACAGCCCGGAAAGAGGAAAAAACCAGCGTCTGGCGCTCATGGATGGACGCCCCCCGGTTCGCGACAGAATGCCTCAAATCTCTTGTTGGCCATCATCTCGTCGGGGGTGCCTCGCATGGACACGACCCCGTTTTCCACTAACCAGACCTCATCAAACAGCGGCAACCACTGCAGCCGGTGCGTGACGGCGAACATCACCTTCCCGTTCGATTGAACGTCCGCGACCAGGCGACGCAGGATGGATCCCTCTGTCGCGACATCAAGGGCCGACGTTGCCTCATCGAGAAGTAACACGGGTCTTGCGCGTAGAAGGGCACGAGCGATGACCAACCTCTGAACCTGTCCTCCAGACAAGTTGGCAACCAGCGATGACACAGGCGTTTCAAGACCCCTTGGAAGGGATTCGACAAACGCGCGGGCGTCTATTGCATCCAATGATTCCCAAATCATTGCATCAGTCGCCTCAGGGAATCCGTAGGCCACATTCTCACGGACGGTGGCTGTAAAAAGAAATGGCTGCTGCGGAACGAGTGACGTATGCCGGCAAACCGCGTCCCATGATTCCGCGGATTCCCACTCATCTGGCCTTAGAAGTCCGGAAAGAATTTTCAGGAATGTACTCTTGCCTGCCCCACTGGGACCAACGATGGCAATACGCTTTCCCGGCGACAGCCGGACATCGGACGCGCGGAACATCTTGCCACTGCCGGGCCACTGAAACGCGACGTTACGGATCAACACCGGGATCATTCCAGATGGTTCACGTGTGGCGGAGGCCAGGCCACCAAGAGATGAAGGAACCGGCAGGGCAGCGGTATTTATGAGGTCAAAGCACTTGGATAGCGCGCCTTTTGTTTCGTGGTACCGCGACAGTTGCTCGCCAATTTCCCGCAGGGGCTTGACCATGAATCCAAGAGCCACAACAAACTGGAGCACGACTTCACTGCCGTTTCCAGTCCCGCCGCCAAATGACAGAATCCCTCGATTGATCGAGTAAATGAACGCGGCGAAGATCGCGAATCCAAAAAACTCGAGGGCCGGCGCGAACGATGAACGGACAAAAATACTCCGAATGATCATTTGGAAATATGATTCATTCGCCGAGTCAAATCGCGCAAGATCCGCGCTCTCACCGCTTTGAGCCCGCATGAAATCAAACCGGGCGCGGACTTCCAGGACAAGGTCAGCCATCCTGCGAAGCGAACGCTGGACGGCATCGGAAAAACCGGCGATGCGTTTGCCTGTGGAACCAGTTGTACGCGCCATGAATGGAATCAACGCCATCATGACGAGAGCCGAGGGCCAATGGATATACAGCATGGTCGCGAGGCTCGCGACAATTGACATGCCGCCCCGCAGAAAACTTGTCATCACTTCAGAAAGGCGCGTTTGCACGAACGCGATATCATTTACGAGAACAGACATCCACGTACCCGGAGAAACACTGGCGAGGTCCTGCCATGATCGACCAATAATCGCCGGAAAAAGCCGGTCGCGGAGGTCCGCGCCCGCCTGCATGCTGAACTCCTGCTGCAATCTGGTGTAGAGGTAAGTTCCCCAGGATTTCCCGATACCCGCGATCAGGACGGCAACCGGCAACATGACCGCCAGGGAACCGGTTCCGCCATCCTTGCCAGCAGTCTCAAAGAATGCCGCGAGGAAATTTCGCACCAGCAAGATGGCGCCAGCCTGCGTCACCCCGAGGATCGACAGGGCGCCAAGCATCGAAAGGACAAGCCGCTTTCGAGAACGGGCGGTCTCCAGTGCGAGACTGGCTAAACTCACGCGGATCTCCCCCTCCAGCGCTTGATCGTCGTAGCGGCGCGCAATGCGGCATCGCCGTGAAGGCTGCTGTTGACCGTTCGCAGGCCTTTGAGCTGGGCCTCGCGACATACCGGATCCCGCAGCAGTTTCTCGACTTCCGCCGCGACAGCAGCCGGATCAACATTTTGCACAAATTCCGGCACCACGGCGTGACCAGCGATCAAGTTGACCAGGCTCACGTGTTGAACGGTGACGAGGTTCCGCATGAGGGAATAGGTAACAGGACTCATCTCATAGACAACGACCATCGGCAGGCAGGAAAGGCCACACTCGAGCGTCGCCGTCCCTGACGCAACCACGGCAGCGTCGGCGACCCCCATCAATTCGAGGCTGCTCCCGTGGAACGCGCGCAAGTTTCTGATCCCGGAGAAGCGCGAACGCACATAGTCCAGAGGCAGGTTCGACGCCACGGGAAGCGCGAAGGAAACCCCGGGGACCAACAACTCAAGTTGGCGCGCGACGCGACGCAACAGGGGCGCAATCGCGTCAATCTCGGACCTCCGACTGCCCGGCAACAACAAGACAACCGGCTGCGCGTCACGGTCGGGGTCATAGCCGAACATCGCGCGGTCAACCCGCACATGTTTGATGCGGTCAACATGAGGGCATCCGACGTATTCGTAGTTGATCCCGCGACCCAGAAAAAAATCCGCCTCAAATGGCAGGATTCCCAGGACACCGGCGAAATCACGTTGCAGACGCGATGACCTGCCCGCGCCCCACGCCCACAATTTGGGCGCGACATACTGGTAAACGGGAATTCCGGCGAGTCTCAGGTGTTCCGCCAGGCGGAAATGAAATCCCGGGAAATCGACCGTGATGACAAAGGCAGGATTGAGGCGCTCGATCGCTGCGAAAATCTTCTTCTCCAGCAATGCAAGTCGTCCGATCTGCCCGGCAACCTCCGCCACGCCCATCACGCTAAAATCGTCGATGCTGGCAATACCGCGCACACCGGCGGCATTCATTGCCGGCCCTGTAATTCCGTACAGCGCAGCACCAGGAAAAACTTGCGACAACCCGCCGACAAGGTCCGCCCCGAGCAGGTCGCCGGAAAATTCCCCGGCAGAAATGAAAATTGGTCGAGACGACGAGGCCAAGCTCAACCGGCCTTAGCGGCACACACCGCGTTTACTGGCAGCAAGGAAGTCCAGGAATTTGGCTTTGACGACCGGATCCGTCACTTCGGACGCGATCTTGTCGCGCGCTTCCTCAATGCCCAGGTTTTCATTGTAAATCAGGCGGTATGCCGCCTTCACGTCCGATACTTGCGTCGACGACATTCCTGAGCGTCGCAAACCGACCACATTCAGCCCGCTGGGCTGAGCCCGGTTTCCGTGCGCCATCACATACGGCGGGACATCCTGGGTGACGATCGCTCCCGCGGCGACCATGACCATGTCTCCAACCAGGCAGAACTGGTGCAGTGCCGAGAGGCCGCCGAAGACGGCCTTGTTGCCGATCACGGCGTGTCCAGCAATGGCAACACCGTTCGCGAAAATGCACTCATCGCCGACATGACAATCGTGGGCAATGTGCGAGTACACCATGAACAGGTTCCCGTTGCCGATCACTGTCTTGCCACCACCACCCGCCGTACCCAGCGAGATGTTCGCGTACTCGCGGATCATGTTGTCCGAACCGATAATCAGTTCCGTATCCTCACCGGCGAACTTCAGATCCTGTGGTTTGGATCCAACGGACGCGAAAGAATGAATTCTTGTCCGCGAACCAACCCGCGTTCGCCCTTCGACAATGGCGTGCGAGTCAACAACAACCCCGTCATCAAGTTTCACCTGAGGACCAATGATGGCATACGGCCCGATCTGGACCCCGGATCCAAGTTCCGCGCCTTCATGAACGATGGCGGTTTTGTGAATTTGAACTTGCTTGCCCATGGCACCTCCCCGGAAAAAATCCCGGAATCGATCCGTTCAGCGCATCAAGGCCGAGAACTTCGCTGTAGCGACGGGCTCTCCGTCGACGAGCGCCACTCCGTCAAACCAAAGAAAGTGGGCCCGCTGCCGCTCGATTTTGACTTCGTACATCAGCCTGTCACCAGGACGGACTGGCTTGCGGAACCGCGCTTCGCTCACATCCGACAACAGGCACCCCTTCGAGACGCATCCTGTCGCGTAAAATCCAAATATCGCCGCCGTCTGGGCCAGACCCTCGATGATGAAGACACCAGGCAATACCGGGTCTCCGGGAAAATGCCCCTGCAACGCCGCCTCTGAAATGGAAATGTTGCGGTAGGCCACGATCTTGTCACCAGGGGTCATGCTGACGACGCGATCGACGAGCAGGAAAGGATAACGATGCGGCAGGCACTTCTGAATGGCCTCCGTATCCATCGGCATTGGGGGCAGTTTTACGTCAGAAAAAGTCAGTTTCATGGTTTACTTCTTCGACTTTCCAGATGGTTTCTTGGCTTCCTTCGCGTAACGATCGACGACGTCTTTGGTCAAATCAACCGGCTCCTGCAAGTAGAGAAGCCCGGCGGAGTTGGACTCGAAGACCGCCTCGATGCTGCGTTCTTTCGCGATTTTCTCAACAAGGCCCTGCACTTTCACCGCGATCGCTTGTGTCGCCTTCTGTTCCTTGCGCTTCATATTTGCCTGGAACTCCATTTCCGTGCTGCGCAGCGACAGGAACTTCTCCTGAATTTCCTTTTGCTTGTTCATGCGCGCCTCCTCCGAGAGAAGGTTCACCTTGGACTTCCACTCGTCATTCATCTTGTCCAGCTCTTCCTTTTGTTTCAGCAATTCCTTTTCCTTGTCCTTGAACTCCTTTTCAAGTTCGGCTCGCGCCGTCTTGCCTTCCTCGACATTGAGGATGACTTCCTGCAGATCCACCACGGCGTACTTGCGCCCTTCGGCGAGCGCGGCGCCCGATGCCACGAGGCAACCAGCCATGAGGCCGGCAAAAATACCCGCAAAGCCGGCAACCGAATTACGATTCATCATGATGTTGTCCTCCTTCGACAACCGCCTGAGGGCGGAATGGTTCAATAACCGATATAGAAGATGATCTTTGTCTCACCAAGGTGCCCGTTCTCATACGGATACGCCCACTCGAACCTGAACGGAGCGATTGGCGTGATCCAACGGATACCGAATCCAACGTCCTTGTGAAATCCATCGAGGCTCATCGCATCGCCATCGTCGAAAACCCGTCCTGCGTCAGCGAACAACAGCGCCTTGATGCCGGCCTCCGGGATCAATGGCACGAAATACTCGACTTGTCCGACCACTTTCTTGTCGCCGCCTTTGATCAACCTCGTCACTGGATCCCCGGGTGATTTCATGACACTGAACTTCGGGCCAAGGGACCACAGGTCGTAGCCTCGCAAATCGTTCGGGCCACCAAGGCGGTAACGTTCAAGGAACGGAACTTCCTTGTCGCCAAAAGGATAGATGTAGGAGACGGTCCCATGCAGTTTGAAATAGGTCCGGAATGACTCAGAGAAGTCGATCGGGTGATATTTCGAGGCATCGAGGACGCTTTCCATGAACTGCTGGTTGCCCCCGAGCAACCGACCGCCAGTGACCTGCTGGCGCAACTCAATCTCCGATCCCTCGTTCGGATCAATGTAATTGTTCGTGTCCACGCGGCTGAGGCTGAAAATCGCGCTGGATGAAAGCCCGGAATCCCTGAACCGGTCCACCAGGTAAACGTCACTCTTCTGGTTGATGTGTTCCGCCCGGTAGGTCAGCCGCCCGCGAACTTCCTCGAACAATTTCCTGCCGACAAAGACAGAGCCGCCTGTTCTCTCCTCGAGGATCTCAACATCCTCGAGTGGGTTGCGGACTTCATGCTTCACCGAGGCCGACGCGCCGGCCAACCAGTCCGAATCATTGACGCGCGGGTTGGTGAACCCTGCCTCGAACGAGTAATTCCGCCCACCGTTCCAGCGCGCCGTCAAATTGGTCTTCCAGCCGTATCCTGACTGGTTCTGCTCGTCATAACGTCCCTGTCCGAAGAACGACCCTTCGCTCGTGTTCTGCCCAGGACTGAAACCGAGCGCCGCCTGCAACTGGCCGGTCGGCTTTTCTTTCACGCGCAGTTTCAGGTTCAACCTGTCCTGGTAATCCGGATCGCGCTCCTTGATGATCTGCACGTCCTCGAAGAAGCCGAGCCTGTTCACGTTCTTCTTCGATTCCGTCAACCTTGTGCCGCTATATAGTTCGGAGTCGTGCACGTCCAGCTCGCGGCGGATGACATTATCCCGCGTCTTTGTGTTGCCGAGAATCTCCATGGATCCGAAGTAGACTTTTTCGCCCTTCTGGATCTCGTATTCGATGTCGACCGTGCGCGTATCGCGGTTGAAATTGGTCTTGGGGTTCACGTAAGCGTAGGCGTATCCGAGGTCGCCGTACTTGTCGCCCAGCATCTCGATATCCTTGACAAACTGGGAGTAGCGGAACAACGCGCCGGCCTTAAGGGCCATCGCCTCAATCAGTTCCCCTGACTCGAACAACATGTCCCCCGAGAATGAGATCTTGCCGACGTTGTACTGAACCCCTTCCTCAACCTGGAATGTGACGCGCACGAATTGGCGGTCAGGATCCATCACCGTCAGGGGCTTCGCCACTTTGACCTCGGCAAAGCCAGCGTCCCGGTACCAGTAGGACAGGAACTCAAGGTCCCGCTTCAGGAAATCATCCTGGTAAATACCGCCGGAAGACAACGCGCTGGACCGGGTCACCGGACGCAGGGCGAGTTTTTCAATCAGGTCGCCGTATGGGAAATACTTGTTCCCGATGATCGAAACATCGCCAACGCGCAGCTTGCCGCCTTCATCGACCACAAAGGTCAACACCGCTTCATTGGCGGCCTTCATTTCGACCGTGTGCGTGATCCTCGCGAGGTAGAAACCTTTCTCCGTGTATTGACGCTCGATCAACCGCACGTCGTTGGAGATCGCGCTGTCGCTGATGATGGTGTAGAGCTTCGTCTGGATCTTGTCCTTGACGTCGTCGGACTTGACTTCCTTCATGCCCTCGAACTTGATCTCGACAATCGCGGGTTTCTCCGCGACCTGCACGATCACTTTCAAGCCTTCTGGCACTTCTTCCTTGAAGACTCGCACATCCGAGAAATACCCGAGGTCGAACAAAGCCTTGATGTCTGCCCTGACCGTGGCCGCGTCAAACGACGCCCCCTTGCGTGTCTTCAGGATCGTAACAATCGCGTCGGCCTCTACTTTGGCATTGCCTCGCACGACGACATCCGTGACGGTCTCGCCCGCGGACTCAAGTCCCGTCTTCGACTGGGAGAATCCGTTCACCTCGGGAAAGACAGAGGCCGCCACCCCGAAAAAGAGCAAGCTGACGACCAGCCAAACGCGCCCCATGAAACCGCAACCCGCCGCCGGGACCATGTTCGTCCTCAAAGGGCAACTCCTGTTCCTGACAGGACGCGCCCGTCTTCCATGACGACCCTCGACGGCATGCGCTCAGCAAGTTGCTGGTCATGAGTCACGAGGATCATGGTCGTGTTATGCCGCGCCGCCAGTTCGACCAGCAGATCCTGGATCGCAAGGCTGGTGTTCTTGTCCAGGTTTCCGGTCGGCTCATCCGCCAGTAAAACCTCTGGCTCCATGAACAAAGCCCGCGCGATGGCGACACGCTGCTGCTCGCCTCCGGACAGTTCCGCGGGCCGGTGATTCGCGCGCGACCCGAGTCCCACGGAATCCAGCAATCGCGCCGCGCGATCCCGCGCCTCCGGCCCGCTCGATCCAGCGATGATGCCTGGCATCATGACATTCTCGAGGGCGGTGAACTCAGGCAACAAGTTGCTGGACTGGAATACAAAACCCAATTTCTCGTTTCGAAACTTCGATGTGGCCTGATCCGACAGACGGGAGACATCGACACCCCCGATCAGGACAGCGCCCCCGGAGGGCCGGTCGAGAGTGCCAATGATGTGCAACAAGGTGCTCTTGCCCGCGCCGGAACGACCGGTCACGGCCACGCAACTGCCGCGATCGATCCGCAGATTCACGTCACGCAGGGCCTCCACGCGCTGGGACTCGACGACAAAAGCCTTGGTCACGCCCCTCAATTCGATGGCAACGCGATTCACGGTACCGTCAGCGACAATGTTTGCGGCCTCGTTCACTCGTACCTCAATCCGGCGCCTGGATCCTGTCCCGCGGCGACCCAAGCTGGATATGCTGACGCCGCGAAACTGAATCCAAGGGCGGCCAGCACGATAACCACGTAGTCCACCGGCAGGTATTTCACCGGCAGGACCTTCAAATAATAAATGTCCGCGGGCAACGGCACTCCTCGCGTAAATTCAACCGCGAGGCAGAGCAAGATCCCCAGAGCCAGACCGAGCAACGCGCCCGTCACACCGATCACGACCCCGTGGATCAAGTAAAGGCGCAGTACATCCCGCCGACTCATCCCCAAGGCCCGCATCAAGCTGACGTGTCCTCGCTTGTGAAAGACCGTCATCATCATCGTGCCGCTGATCGAAAAAGCGGCAACGACAACTACAAGCATAAGGATGGATCCCATGGCGAATTTCTCTAGTTTCAAGGCAAAGAGCAATGACTTATTTGCCTCTTGCCAGGTCTGCAAACGCAGTCCGGAATCGGCTCCCAGAGCACGTTCGAACGTGTTTTTCACGCGATCAACGCGCATCGGGTCGCGCAACGAGAATCCAATTCCCGACACAAAACGGTCGACCGCCAGCGATTCGTCGAAATCGGCCATGAACCGCCGTCCCTCATCGAGGCTCGTGACGGCCCATTTGCTGTCGTAATTGAACATTCCTGTCGAAAAAATTCCCGTGACCAGAAAGGTGCGGGATAACGTTCCGCCGCCAAGAATCGAACCAACGCCCGTCTGTGGCGACAAGACCACCAGTTCGTCGCCGACCGCGATTTGCAACTGGTCCGCCAGCTGGTCCCCGAGAGCGATTCCGGGCAGGGCGTCACGATCCCGCGCGCCGCGCCCCCGGACGCCGAGATCCTCGATGCCGCCACTGATGAAAGCCCCGTTGAATCCCCAGTTGGACGCGCCAATCGCCGGATCGATGCCGAACAAGGTCGCTGACGACATGAACCGTTTTCGCTTGATGACGACATCGGCTTCGGTGAACGGTTCAAGGCGTTGCGCCTCCGGGACTGCCCGGGCGATTTGCTCCAGGGGATGCTCTTTCAAACTGAAACCGGCAACCGCGTTTTCCGCCATCACTTCAACGTGTGGCTGACCCACGAGCATCTTGCGCCGCAAATCGGCCTCAAAGCCGGCCATCACGGACAAGACAACGACGAGCGCCATGACCCCGGTCGCGACACCCGCGATGGACATCGTGGTCATGAACGAAAGCCCCCGCGTCCCGGGCAAAACCCGGGCACGCACCGAACGCAGCTGACGCCACGCCATCCAAATCAGCGCCCGCAAGTGCATGGCTCTGGAGACCTCCGATAACTGGCAGTTGCCAGCCCTCCAATGAACCACAGTAACAAACGGGAATCACTAAATTTTTGGTTATTTTATGAAAGTTTACCTAAAGACCCGCCGGCGGCCTCCGAAGCCTCCCGTGCGCAACGGCCCGGGGAGTTTCGCAAAAGGCCTCAGGTCAGCGCGCCCGCCAGAACCGGGAGGTGTCGTCATATGAGTCAAGG
>CAWUNT010000031.1:0-12473 GCA_963923405.1 uncultured bacterium
GTCGCGGACCGCGGCGATCCTTGCCGTGGATCCAAAAAAAGACGTGGATGGCCTGACCCCGCTGAATCAGGGCCTGCTCGACTGGAACCTGCCAGGCATTCGCCCCTGCACACCAAGCGGCATCGTTGAACTTGTGAAGTTTTCCGGGACTCCCATCAAGGGCGCCTTGGCCGCAGTTTTGGGGCGGAGTCTCCTGGTCGGCGCCCCGGCCGCGAACCTTCTGTCCCATGAGGGCGCGACGACAATCTCGATGCACTCCGAGTCGAAGGAAACAAAAGAGCTGACTCGCCAGGCCGACATCGTTGTAGTGGCGACGGGGGTTCACCACCTGGTCAAGCGTGACTGGATCAAGCCCGGGGCGACCGTTATCGATGTCGGAATTCACCGGATGCCTGATGGATCCATTCAGGGTGACGTTGATTTCGCCGGGGTATCAAAAGTCGCCGGCAAGATCACGCCGGTGCCAGGTGGCGTGGGACCGATGACGATCGCGTCTCTGCTCGTCAATTGCGTCAACGCTCACCGTTTGCGTAAATCCTGACTTTTGCCGCTTTTGCCGTCTGTCGGGCTGAACAGCAGCAGGCTGGCGGTGGTCATGCCGGTCACGGCGTCCGTCGTCGTTTGAACCAGGATCGACCGCGAACTCACCGAAAGAAGCAAGTCCCGGTGCCGCGGAGAATTCCAGAGCAACCATGCGGCGTCTTGTGCGGATCTCGCAATCACGCGGTCCTCGCCGGTCAACGCCAGTTCCTCATGTTTACGCGCGATTGCGCGCAGTTTTGCCATCAACTTTCTATCATGAAGAGGTGTTGCGCTTTTTGACAAATCCGGCGCGTCTGGCAAGGAAACTTGTCGCAGCGTTGTCAGGCCTTCCAGGTCCCGGACCTTGTTGATCCACGTGGCCAGCGCGCGCTTGAAATCCTGAGTCTGATTGGCGTCTTTCAAAAATTCATCACCCGGGACGGTCGATGCAGGTCCTTTTCCAGTGGGAATGGAGAACCAGAGTTCTGGCCCCGTGCGCGACGGTTTCTTGGCCGTGGGGGCATCGTGGCTGCAGGTTACGGTGACAATTCCATTTTTCCGCGGCAGTTTCCAGCGTCCGCCAGAAACATTTCCAACCTTCTGACTTGGACCGGTCAGGCCGACCGAACGGACCATCAATTCTTCGCATGCGCCTTTTGCCGGAACATTGAGAAGGTCGTCCACAATGGTTGCTGCCACCGGTGAGGGGAAAAATGCTATCCATGTCCGCGGCCCGGATTTGCTGTCCGGACATGTGCCGAAAGCGAAGGATCCAACCCCTTTTCTTCCGTGTTCCTTGGCGACATTGGCGGCGGTTGTGTCATTGAGCGACGATCCGGTCGTGAAAAACTGAACGCCCGCGTCGTAGACTCCCGCGTCCCACATGATGCGGGCTTTTTCAGGCTCTGTGGCGCGAAAAAAATCGCCCAGGCAAACAGCCCGGGCGATTTCAGTGCTTGCGATGATGCGCAGCGCCAGCGACACGGCTTAGCGATACTGCGAGTCGATCAGTTTGAAGATCGTGGCCAGCTGCATGTTGGTTGTCCCTTCGTAGAGCTTGCCGATCTTCGCGTCGCGGTAGAACTTCTCAGCCGGGAATTCCTTGATGAATCCATATCCACCATAGACTTCCAGCATTTCGGACGAGACGGTTTCTGCGACGGCGGATGCGAAGTGCTTGGCCATGGCGGCTTCCTTCACAAAGTCCTTGCCAGCATCCTTGAGGCGGGCCGCGTTATAAACGAGCAGGCGCGCGGCTTCGATATCGGTCGCGGCTTTCGCGATAGAGAACTGGACGCCCTGGAATTCCTTGATCGGCTTGCCGAACTGCTCGCGCTGGCGGGCATACTTCAACGCGCCTTCAAACGCGCCCTGCGCCAGGCCAAGCATTTGCGCCGCGATGCCGATGCGTCCCTCGTTAAGGGTTTCGATCGCGATCTTGTAGCCCTTGCCGACTTCGCCAATCACGTTCTCTTTCGGAACGCGGACGTTCTCGAAGATCACTTCGCACGTGGAAGAAGCCCTGATGCCCAGCTTCACTTCCTTTTTGCCCACCTTGAAGCCCGGCATGCCGCGCTCCAGAACGAAGGCCGTAATTCCCTTGTAACCAAGTTCCGGGTTCACGTTGGCGAACACGACAAAGATGTTCGCTTCCTTGGCGTTGGTGATGAAAATCTTCTTGCCGTCGAGCCGCCAGTGATCGCCTTCGTCCCATGCGCGCGACTTCATGGCGAACGCGTCAGATCCTGAGTTTGGCTCGGTCAGGCAGTAGGATCCGATTTCCTTGCCGGCCAGTCGCGGCAGGTACGTCTTGCGCTGCGCTTCGTTCGCGTAACGCAGGAAGATGTTGTTAACGAGCGTGTTCTGGACGTCGCACACGACGCTGACGGCCGGGTCGATCTTGGCCAGGGCCTCGATCGCAAGGATCGACATGAAGAACGTTCCTCCGGCGCCGCCGTATTGGCTCGGAACTTCGATGCCCATGAGTCCCATTTCAAAGAACTGGGGGATCAAAGCAGGGTCGAGCAGCTCCTTCTCATCCATCTCAAGGACCTTGGGTCCGATGGCGGAACGGGCAAATCTCTCGACCTCTTGCTGAAAGAGGGCTTCGTCATGACTGAGTGTGGTCAACGCATTGGCGGCCATGGCTATGTTCTCCGTTGGTCGAATCAGACCATAATTGACACGTTTTCCCCTGTGAAAGCAATCGGACAGACGTTATATTCCTTATTTTCCAGCGCAAAATCCCCGTTAATCAGGGTGGTTGCGGTCGGGCTTACCCTGAGGTCGGAATTTCCGGAGAGACGGGATGAAGTTGGATAAAACCCGTGCAGAAAAATTGCCGCTGGTCCGCGAGGCGCTGGGCCTGGGGCAGGGTGGATCCGGAGCCCGGTACCCCGTCTGGTTCATGCGCCAGGCCGGTCGCTACCTGCCCGAATACATGGCCATTCGTTCACGCATGGAGTTCGTGGACCTCTGCCGCAGCCCCAAAGACGCGACCGAGGTCACACTGCAGCCATTGCGCCGGTTTGACCTCGACGCGGCGATCATTTTTTCGGACATCCTCGTCCCGTGCATGGCCCTTGGCCAGACGCTGACCTTTGGAAAGGGGCACGGCCCACAACTCTCGCCTGCCATCAGGTCGCGCGACGATTTCAAGTCCCTCAAGCGCGCTGATGCACGTGTGGATCTGGGATACGTCGGCGATGCCCTTTCCTTGACCAGATCCCAAATGCCTTCTGGAAAGGCGTTGATCGGTTTCGCCGGCGCGCCATTCACCGTCGCGACTTACATGGTTGAAGGTGGCAGCAGCAAGGAATTCACAGCCACGAAATCGATGATGTTCCGGGACCCGGTTTTGTTCTCCGATTTGCTTTCTTTGCTGCGCGATGTGACGGTGGATTACCTGTTGATGCAGGTGGAGGCAGGCGCAGATGCGTTGATGCTTTTCGACACCTGGGCAGGCAACGTCACCCCGGATGATTACGCCCGGTTGATTTGGCCGGTCACGTCGGATTTGATGGCAACCGTGCGTGCCGCGACCGGGGTTCCCGTGACCTACTTTTCCGGGCAGGGGTCCGACAGGATCCTCGAGCTCGGTCGCGACGCGAAAATCAGCGGACAGAGTGGCAAGGCTTTCGACGTCCTGTCCGTGGACTGGCGCGTGCGGATCTCGCACGCCGCGCGTCTTGCGAAAGAGGCCGGCCTCGACGTCGCGTTGCAGGGCAATCTTGACCCTCAGGTCCTGATTGGCCCTGAAGAGACCGTTCGCGAGCGCGTGCGAATGATTCTTGAGGAAATCCGCGTGGCCCGCGCTGCCGGATGGATCCACGGCCATATCTTCAACGTGGGGCATGGACTTCTCCCCCACACGCCGCCCGAGGCCCTCACTTGGGTAATCGATGAAGTCCACAAGCACAGTCTCGAAGGAGCCCCCAAGCCATGAGCAAGTCCCCAGCCAAACGCCGCGTCCTGACCGTAGTCATGGATGGCATTGGAGTCAGTCCGGTGACATACGGCAATGCTGTGGCACATGCGCACACCCCGAACATGCAGTGGTTGCGAGGCGCTGCGGGTTATCTGGAACTCGCGGCGCATGGCAAGGCCGTCGGCCTGCCCAGTGACAGCGACATTGGCAACAGCGAGGTCGGTCACAACGCCCTCGGCGCCGGGCGCGTGTTCGACCAGGGCGCGAAACTCGTCCAGAACGCGATCGAATCAGGCAGTCTTTTTGCCGGAGAGACATGGCGCGAGGCTGTAAAACGCGTCATGGGCAGCAACAAGACATTACATTTCATCGGACTGCTGAGTGATGGCAACGTCCACTCTCACGAGAATCATCTCCATGCCATGCTGCGTCAGGCGAAAAAAGAAGGCGTTCGACGGGTGCGAATTCACTTGTTGCTGGATGGCCGGGACGTTGGCGAGAAAACGGCAGAGGTTTACGCGGCGCGTCTCGAAAAGCTTCTTGGTGAGTTGAATTCTACTGGTTTCGACGCCCGCGTCGCTTCCGGCGGCGGACGGATGCTGATCACAATGGATCGCTACGAGGCCGACTGGCCCATGGTGCAACGTGGTTGGGATTGTCACGTCCACGGCAGGGGGCAACTATTTCCATCCCTTTCAGCCGCCATCGCTGAATTCCGAAAGGATCCGGCTCTGACGGACCAGTACTTGCCAGCGTTTGTCATTTCGGACCCTTCGTCTGACAAGGCCCCGTGCGGAACAATCAACGACGGCGATGCCGTGATCTTGTTCAATTTCCGCGGCGACCGGGCGATTGAGATTTCCCGCGCGTTTACGGAAAAGGATTTCAACAAGTTTGACCGTGGCCGTTGCCCCGACGTCTTCTACGCTGGAATGATGGAATATGACGGTGACCTCAAGATCCCGTCGCGCTTCCTCGTGGATCCGCCAGCGATCGACGATACGCTCGGGGAATTCCTTGCGGCCTCGGGGGTTCGCCAATTCGCGTGCAGTGAAACACAGAAGTACGGACATGTGACGTATTTTTGGAATGGTAACCGGTCGGGCTGGTTCGACAAGTCGATTGAGGAGTATGTCGAGATCCCTTCGGACAATATCCGGTTTGAACTCAAGCCGTGGATGAAGGCGGCTGAGATCTGTGATGAAACCGTGAAGAGGATGCTGTCTGGTACGTTCGACTTTGGTCGTATCAATTTTGCCAATGGTGACATGGTCGGCCATACCGGCGACTTCGATGCTGCTGTCGAGGCAGTCTCCACTGTTGACTTGATGCTAGGTCGATTGATCGCCGCGTCGCGGAAATCAGGTGTCATCCTGATCGTTACTGCCGACCACGGCAACGCGGACGAGATGTTCGACGTTAAACCCCCGAAGGATGGCAAAGATCCCTACCCCTACCTGCCCGTCGACGGACGGCCGCGCCCGAAAACATCGCACACCCTCAGCCCGGTACCATTTTATGTGTTTGATCCGAAGGGGACGGTCACGATCCAGCGGGATATTGCGCGCCCCGGCCTTGCCAACTTCGCGAACACAGCCTTGAGTCTGCTCGGGATGTCTCCGCGCGACATGTACCTGCCATCTCTCGTGTGAGGACAGTCATCATGAAACCCTTTCAGGAAGCGGCCGAGGCCTTCGCGAAATTCTGTGAGACGATCGCGAAGCTGCGTCATCCTGTCGACGGCTGTCCTTGGGATCTGCAGCAGAACCACGATACTTTACGTCGTTACATGATCGAGGAGGCCTATGAGGCGGCCCGCGTCATGGCGGGGGCTGACAAGGACGCGAAGGATTCCCGGGAACTATGCGAGGAGCTTGGCGACGTATTGTTGCAGGTAGTCCTCAACGCCCAGGTTGCGGCGGATCGCAATGGTTTCAAGATCACGGACGTCATCAAGTCGATTGACGACAAGATGCGCCGGCGCCATCCGCATGTTTTTGGGACTGACGAGCAGCGTCAGGACCGGCAAATGGAAAGCATCAAATCCAACTGGGAAGTCATCAAGTCCGACGAGAAAAAGAGCAAGAAGGCCCGTGGGGATGAGGACGGGATCTTCTCTGGAATCAAAGGCTATCCCTCGACGATTGAAGCCCTTGAGATCGGGAAGAAGGCGGCGAAGATCAATTTCGACTGGAATTCACCATCTGAAGTCCTCGCCAAACTCCTTTCGGAGGTCGAGGAATTGAAAGAAGAATGGGAAAAAGGCGATCGTCAGGCCCTGCTGGCAGAGCTTGGAGATATTTACTTTTCCCTGGCCCAGTTCGCGCGCCACATGGGTGTGGATCCGGAAGTGACCGCTCTCGATGGCAATCGCAAGTTCCTGGACAGGTTCTCAAAAGTTGAGAGCCTCGCCCGCAAACGCGGCATCAAGATCCCTGAAGCTGACCAGTCAACGCTTGAGCAGCTTTGGGAAGAAGCCAAGCAAGATTCACGGAAATAAAAATCCCCTGTAACGGGTGTCCGTCACAGGGGATCTGGAAATCAAATCGACTTACTTTTTCGACTTGGTCGACTTCGCTGAGGTCTTTTTGGCAGCCGGCTTTTTCGCAGCGGTTTTCTTGGCCGCGGTCTTTGCCTTGGGCTTCGAAGCCGTGGTCGATGCGGTGCCCGATTTTTCGATGCCTTTGAAGGCCTGGGTCAGGCGGGCAATCGAGCGTGCCGCGTTGTTCTTGTGCAGAAGGCCTTTGGCAGCTGCCTTTGCAAGAGCCGATTGTGCCTTGTTCAGGAGTTCCAGGACCTTGGCGGCTTCTTCGCCGGTGCCTGCTGCGAGACCGTTGAGCGCAAAGCGGTATTTTTTGACAGCCGTGCGAACGGAGGAAAGGTAGTTGCTGTTGCGCTGGCGCTTGCGTTCGCTGGAGCGTGCACGTTTTTCGGAAGATTTGTGGTTAGCCACGAAAAGACCTCATTTCATTATACTTACGGAACCTACAGGGTTCGGTTTCTACCAGTCACAGGCAAATAATGTCAAGAAATCCCTGACTAATTGCCATGCCGCTCCGCGGCCTTGCGGGCCGCGACGTCCACGCGTTCGTTGTCATCGTGGCCGGCGTGACCTTTCACCCATTTCCACTCGACATGATGCTTGTGCAGCTCATCAGCCAGTTCCTGCCAAAGGTCCTGATTTTTGACTGGTTTCTTGTCGGCTGTCCGCCAGCCGTTTTTCTCCCAGTTCTTAAACCAGCCTTCAACAAAGGCATTCATCACATAGCGGCTGTCAGTCACGATCTTGACGTCACAGGGCTGTTTCAGGGCCCTGAGTCCATGAAT
Organism: uncultured bacterium; assembly: GCA_963923405.1. Lineage (GTDB taxonomy): Bacteria > Bdellovibrionota_B > Oligoflexia > Oligoflexales > RGVZ01 > RGVZ01. Next base: position 7,277 of record CAWUNT010000031.1, read on the forward strand.
CACGGCACTGAGTTCCATGCGGTTGTTGGTGGTGTCGGCTTCGCCACCGCTCAACATCTTTTCATGATCCCCATAACGCAACAGCGCCGCCCAGCCCCCCGGTCCGGGGTTGCCGAGGCAGGCGCCGTCGGTAGTCAAAACTACTTTCTTTCTAGTCACTCAACAGACCGGTTTCACTCAAGTAGCCGGTTGCGCTGCAACAGCCTTGCGAGTGGTCGTCGAGCCAGCCGGACGCTTTTTCGGAGCTGCTTTCGGAGCAGTCGTCTTCACGCCACCAGCTTCGATCTTCTTGCGCACGCGGAGCTTCTTGGCACGCCAAGCCTTCTTGCGGCGCATCTTCATTGATTTGCGGTTATCACCACGACCCATGATCTGTTCTCCTTAGAGCTTGATGCCAGCGCGCTTGGCGTAGGCATCGAGGCCGATCTTGTCGATCGTGCGCATTGCGGCGGTGCTGACCCTCAGCGAGAAAAAGCGCTTCTTTTCCGGGGACCAGAAACGCTTGGCCTGGAGGTTCGGCAGACGACGGGTTTTGGTTTTGATGTTGGAGTGGGACACTTTGTGCCCGACTTGCACGGCCTTGCCGGACAATTCACAGCGACGGCTCATGATTATTCCTCCTCGTTGCTGGCGACGGTGGCCTGACGGCTGTCGCCGCCGAAGTCACGACCGCCTTCGCGGTTCTCAAAACGGCCACCTTCGCGTCCTTCGCCGCGGTCAAAACGGCCGCGGCCGAATTCACGCGGAGCGGAGAGCGCTGCGGCTGCTGCGGCCATTTCACCGGCGAATCCACGCTCGGTGCGGTGAGCGACGGAGAGCGGAATGAGGGCCAGGAAGCGTGCACGCTTGATCGCTTCCGAGATCACGCGCTGCTGCTTTGCCGTTGCGCCCGAGATGCGGCGCGGAATGATCTTGCCGCGTTCCGTGATGAAACGCTTCAAGGTGTCTGGTTTCTTGTAGTCGATCACGATGCTCGGATCGAGGGTGCGCTTGCGGCGTGACATCAGCCTGCGCTTGCGTTTAACTGCCCTCATGATTCCTCCAAAAGGCATTGGTCCGATTGATGATGCCTCGACTGGTCATCAGATGATGTCAACCCGGTGGACCGCCGGATCGATCGAGGCAATTGCCAAAGTCGCGCATGGTGTGCGACAAAAGAGGCCGGAAAATAACCTATGAGCCCAGGTGTGGCAAGCCTTTTATGACCACTGGTCCTTACATTGAAGTGGCTGTTCCAACACCACTTTTTCAGACCTTCACCTACAAAGTCCCGGGTGATGATCCGTTTGCGTCTCCCGCCCCGGGGTGTCGCGTCGTGGTCCCTTTTGGCCGTCAGAGGATGGTCGGAGTCGTTTTGGGGATCTGTCAGGAGCCCCCGCACGGACTCGACCCGGCGAAGTTGAAGGCGGCTCTTGAGGTTGTCGATGACGATGCCTTGTTCAGCGAACCGCTACTGAAACTCGCTCGCTGGATGTCGACCTACTACTACCATCCGCCTGGCGAGGTTCTTCGCGCCATGTTGCCCGCCGGTGTCAAGAAGTCCGTTGCGCGATCCATTTCGCTGACAGACACCGGGCGCGCTGCCGTTGTCGTTGATCCACTCTTGGCCGCCGCTTTTGGCGGGAAAAAACTCAAAAGTTCCGTGTCATTACCCACGGTCCGGAAAAAACTGGTAACGGCAGGTCAGGATCCCGCCGTCGCCATCGCGGCCTGGGAGAAACAGGGGTGGATTTCCCGGACTGAAAGCAAGAAGGTCTCGGGTCGCAAGGTCGCGGCTGTTGCCGCCAGCGTGAAGGCCCCGGCCGGGGGCGAATCGGGCAATGGCGAGCCTGGCACTCCCGAAATCCCCGAATTGACCCCCACGCAGGCGGCGGCAGTGGAAGCCATCACAACGCGTGGACTTTTGGCGCCGCACCCGCAGAAACCGTTTCTTCTGATGGGAGTCACCGGTTCGGGCAAAACGGAAGTCTATCTTCGCCTGATCGAGCGCTGCCTGGCCGAAGGCCCTGACACTCAGGCTCTGGTGATGGTTCCCGAAATCGCCCTGACGCCCCAGATGACCCGTGTGTTCGAGTCCCGGTTTCCGGGGCTGGTCGCCGTCGTCCACTCCGCAATGCTGGACAGTTCACGCTGGGATCAACTTGGCCGCGTCCGTTCGGGCGAGGCGCGCATCCTGATCGGACCGCGTTCGGCTGTGTTTGCGGGTTTCAGGAAACTCCGCCTGGTCATGGTCGATGAGGAACATGACAGCAGTTACAAGCAGGGCACGGGGCTCACATACAACGGACGCGACGTCGCCGTGATGCGGGGGCGCCTGGAGCAGGCAACGGTCGTCCTGGGCAGCGCCACACCGTCGCTCGAGACGTTCCACAACGCGTCCTCTGGCCGGTATGAAATGGTCGAGCTCCCAGAGCGGGTATCGGGAAAACCTTTGCCTGAGATTGTCGCGATCCAGTGTAATCCAGCCTGGAAAAAGGGGACCGTGGTGGCGCGCGAAGCGTCGGGATCTGCGCCCCTTGAGCTGGACTCCCGTGTGGTCGAGGCCCTGCGAGAGAACCTGCGTGCCGGCAACCAGTCCATCGTCCTCGTGAACCGCCGTGGCTACGCATACTACTTGTACTCCCTGAACCAGCGCACCGCCGTGCAGTGCCCGAATTGCAGCATCAGCCTTACCGTGCATGGCAAGACCTCGCGTCTCCGGTGCCATTATTGCGATTACGGAACAACCGTCGCGGCAGTGATGAAAAAATCACCGGAGGATACTTTCGTCACGGTCGGGTATGGCAGCGAACGCGCTGAAGAGGCCCTGCAGGCGATCCTGCCGGAGGCGCGGATCATGCGCCTCGATTCCGATACCGTTTCGGACCGGGAACTTTTGCCGGCAACTTTGGCCAAATTCAGGAACCGTGAGGTCGACATTCTGGTCGGAACCCAGATCCTGGCCAAGGGCCATGATTTTCCCTCGGTAACCCTGGTTGTCATCATTGAGGTCGACCAGACTTTGAGTCTGCCGGATTTCAGGGCTGGCGAGCGGACATTCCAGTTGATCGTCCAGGCGGCAGGCAGGGCAGGTCGGGCGGGACTGCCGGGACGTGTCATGATCCAGAGCGCCCGGTTCTCTCACCCGGTGGTGCAGCTGGCCCTTGCCCAGGATTTCAAGACATTCGCCGCGCGTGAACTCGAATTCCGCAAGGCCTATGGGTACCCGCCCTTCAGCCGCATGATCAGTGTGGAGCTGTCCAGTGAGGAGCAGCGCAAGGTCGATCAGGCGGCCGGCAAGATCGACGCCTGGATCGACACGGCGTCCCGGGGCAATCCCGAGTTGTTTGGGCGCGTCAAGGTTTTGGGGCCAGCCACGCCCCCGCTGGAGACCGTCCGGGGCCGCCACAGGCGCACAGTGCTGCTCGTTTCCTGGAACCCCGAGTCCGTCAGGGAACTGCTGACGGGGCTGGTTGGTGCCACGGAAGACCTTGCAAACGACGTCCGCGTCCGGGTGGATGTCGACCCGCAAAGCTTGATGTAGTCACCCCGTTTGACATAGTCTTGAAGCTCGACCAGCTGTCACGGAACGGAGGGGTGAAATGGGCAACGCGGAAAACAAGTTGGAGCACTCGAAGGTTGAGCTGTCTGAACTTCTGATGCAATCGGGCGAGTATCGCCTGCTCGAGAACCGCATCATTTTTGTTTCTGAGGGGATCAACGCCGCCGTTGCCAAGCGTGTGGTCAGCAATTTATTGGCCCTCGAAGCCGCCAAGCCGGGCGCGCCGATCACGATGTACCTCAACAGCCCGGGTGGTGAAGTCAACAGCGGCTATTCCATCTTTGATACGATTCGTTTTATCAGCTCGCCGGTGAATATTGTGGCCAGCGGCCTCTGTGCCAGTATCGCGACCGTCATTTTCGTCGCGGCGGATAAAAACCGGCGGTATTCGATGCCCAACACCAAGTTCTTGATTCACCAGCCGCTCATTCCAGGACAGATCTACGGTCAGGCTTCGGATTTGGAAATCACGGCCAAGGAAATCCTGAAAACCCGGCAGAAGATCAACGAGCTCCTGTCCAAGGAATGCAAGCAACCCCTTGAAAAGGTTGCTAAAGATACGACTCGTGACTACTGGATGTCGGCTTCGGAAGCCCTCGAGTACGGTTTGGTTACGAAAATTATCGAAAATATCAAAGAACTGAAGTAAGACTGGCGGCTCGAGTGCGAAGGTGGTGGAACTGGTAGACACGCTGGTCTCAGAAGCCAGTCCTCTTTGAGGTTGGGGGTTCAAGTCCCCCCCTTCGCACCAAATCTCCTGTCGATTCATGCACAATTCCAAAATCCAATCAGCTCCGTTCTTGAACGCATATATGCGTGCCGAGCGATGGCGCATGCTCGCGGGACATGTTGCCGCGATCATGCTGGGCGTCGTGGCGGCGCTGATCACGCTGCTCGTCGGACCGTCGCTGCAACTACTTGTCAGTCAACGATCCGGGGGAATCCCATGGAGTGAGCTGGTGTCCCCGCGCCTTGCGTGGTTGCCGCAGATGCTCGCGGGTACCCCTGAGATTTCCGCGACAGACTTGTTCCATTCCTTGCCGCTGTTGCTGGTTATTGTCGCGCTGGTCAAGGCGCTGCTTGGCGGGACTCAGTGGTACATCTGGGAAAGCCTCGGAGAACGAGTCTCGCGGAAGATCCGGCATGATCTGATGGCGGCTTACGTGCGTCTGTCCCCTGGTGCGCGGCGCAGTGCGGACGGTCTGAAGGTTGATTCCATGATTGCGACGGGCATCTCCAACGATGTCCGTATGCTTCGTGAGTACATAGTCCACTTTCACGGAGGTCTTCCGCGCGAGGGGCTTCAGGTGCTGTTTCTCGGTGTCACGATTTTCGCGCTTTCGCCGAAACTTTTTCTCGCGTTTCTGGTGGGACTTGCCCCTGCGGCGCTGGTGATCCGCAAGTTTGGCAAGAGGCTGCGTGGCAGGGCAGCAAAGGTATTGTCGGAGACTGCCGAGTTGGGTGAATGGATCCAGCAGCGATTGCTTGGATTCGAAACCATCAAACATTTCGGAACTGAGGAGCGCGAATGTGCGAAGCTGCGCGCGCTGAACGAGACGCTCCTTGATCGCATGATGCGTGCCGGACGATTGCGTGCGCGAACTTCGCCTCTGATCGAGGCTTTCGGTGTCGCCGCGATTGTCGCGATTCTCTATG
>CAWUNT010000032.1:0-12470 GCA_963923405.1 uncultured bacterium
ACGACTGCAAGGAGGAAAGCCTTGGCAAAACAGCCGGCCGGTTTCATTTTTGACTTTGACGGTGTGGTTGTCGACAGCATCGGCGCGCACTTGCAAGCATGGTCATTCGCCATGAACGCCTTGTTCGAAAAGGAACTCCATAAACCATCCCGCCTGATCGGCCACTCGACCGTCACCATTGGACTGATGCTGGCGGAGGAAGCCGGTCAACCATCCAAAGCGCCGGAGCTTGTCAGCCTCAAGCGCAAAGCCCTCGAATCCCGCCAATCGGTTGTTGAAGCCCTCCCGGGGACAGAGGATCTGTTTCGTCGCCTGGCTGATGACAACATACCGTGGGGGATCGCAAGCAACGCCAACCGGGCTTTCATTGAGAAAACCCTTGCGCAGCTGGGCCTTGCGGTTCCTGTGATCTGCGCCGTTGAGGACGTTCGTAATCCAAAGCCAGCGCCGGACGTCTTTCTATTGTGCGCCCGGAGACTTGGTATTTCTCCAACCGACCACAGGCGCACTATTGTGTTCGAGGATAGCGTCCATGGCATACACGCGGCCGTGAAGGCCGGGATGTTCCCCGTTGGTATCACCAGCCAGCACGAACCGGCACAACTGACCAATGCCGGGGCGAAGTTGACCTGCGAAAATCTTTCGGACGTTCTGAGACTCAATTGGATTGCCAGCAGCCCCGTCTGAGCGGAGTGCCCACCGTCAAACTTGCATCTCCTTTTTGAGTCCACCTTTTACTGCCGCGCGCTTCCACCCAAGATCAATCAAGTCAGACAAAAGGGTCGTCGGATCCTTGCCGGATTTGGACCAGAACAGCGGATAATGCGAAACCTGTGTGAACCCGGGGATCGTGTTTACCTCGTTGAGATACAGTTGGCCGGTTGCCTTCTCGAGAAACCAGTCTATGCGCGCCATGCCATACAATGCCAGCACCTCGAAAACACGGCAGGACAGTTTCTGGATTTCAGCGGTGAGTTCATCGCCAAGGTCGGCCGGTACGCGCGTTGAGGCACGGGAGTTCTGCGCGTACTTTTCCTCATAGGAATAAAATTCCGCGTCCAGAACAACCTCCCCGACCACAGACGGCTTGGCTGTGACGCCTCCCAGCATGGCGCATTCGACCTCGCGAACATTCAGGCCGATTTCAATGAGAACTTTGTCGTCGTATGAAAGAGCTTCTTCGATCGCCCCCGGGAGGGCCGCGGCGTCCTTGACCTTCTTGATCCCTACTGAACTACCCAGACGGGCGGGTTTCACAAACAAAGGCAAACCGAGGATATCTATCGCGCGCGCGCAAATCGCTGCCTTGCCGGATGTCCACATCTCGGAATTGACCTCAACAAACGGCACAACTGGAATTCCAGCAGATGCGGCCAGTCGTTTCGTAACCACCTTGTCCATGCCGACAGCTGATCCCAGGGTGTCAGGACCGACAAATGCTACCCCGGCCAATTCAAACAAGCCTTGAAGCGTGCCATCCTCGCCGGAAACGCCGTGGATCATGGGAAAGAATACGCAATCCGGAAGAACGTCAGGAGCAAGCCCACACAGGGCGGCGAGAGCTCCTCTTGGATTTGCCAGAGGAGTTGTACTCTTCGCGATTTTTCCATCCCGCTCGATCGGCAATGACATGAGACCGGGGTCCCAAGACGCCGAATCCAATTGCGGGTACCAATCGCCGTTCTTGTCGACTCCGACCAGGTGCAAGTTGTATTTCGTACGGTCGAGGGACCGGAAAACGAAAGCCGCACTGCGACAGGCCACCTCGTGCTCCGTGGAGCGCCCTCCGTAAATCAAAACCAAAGTCTTCCTGCCCATGTCGCAACCCCTTCCGGATGACCTCAATATCATCCAAGAGTCAAAATATTGGTAATCATTATGGTGCCTTGCGGATCAATTCAGGACAAGTCCTACGGCTCGACATGATTGTACCGATCCGCCCCCGAGCGGGGGAGAATGAAGAACTATCTGAAACAACTGATAAATACGGCGGCATCCGGTCTCTCCACGGAGAGTTTTGACCGTTGGTACGTCGTCCGCTCCAAGGGTCGTCCAGCCGATGAAAATCGAAATGCCAGCACCCTTGCTGTGACTGCAAGCCTGTTCGCACTCCTGATGATCTTCCTGATCGCGCTGGCTCAAAGCCGTCAAAGCATCGACGCATATGTAAAAGAGCGTCCGTTGATAAAGATTCCTGACGAACGCGCATTGACGTGGAACTTGGATGGAACGGGTCCGGTGACACGAAAAGATCTCGCGACAATGCCCGTGCCCGAACACGCGATACTACGAATCAAGCTCCCGGCCGGGCTGGCTGCGCCATTGCGCGGTTCGGAATCGGCACCCGTGCTGGTTTTCCCGTCCCTGAACTTCAAGCATGCCTCAATCCTTGTGAACGGAAAGTTCACAAGGAGTTACCTGGAGAGCGAAAGACTCGTGGTTCCCTTCCCGGAGGCTGCCCCTTCAGATGGATTGATCGACATCGAGATCAAGGTCGAGAGTCTATTCCCGGCGGTCCCTCCTCTCATGCCACATGCCAGTCAGGATCTGTCAAAGATGGAGCAGTCCATGCTCGTCATGCCGTATAGCGAGTACCGCGAACTGACTGATTTTGCCGCTGCCGACAAGCTCGGCAGGGGGAACTATGTCGGGTTTGTAGGACGCATCATCATGGCGGTGTTCGCGCTGGTGCTTTTCATCTTTGTCGATGCGTCGCCAGAATCCTTGGGGCTCGCTCTGTTCATGGGATTCGAAGCCGCCGCCATGAGTCTTTCATTTGACTGGCTGCCTGGAATCGAGAAAAAGCTGGTATCAAATTTCTGTTATCAGATGGGAGACATATTCAGGGTTTATTTTGCGCTGCAGTTGGCGCGTATCGCGCCGAAGTCAACCCGATGGTGGTTTCTCGCCGGGATACCGGCATCGGTCTTGTATGGCTACGTACGTTCGATTGAGCAGCAACATGGTTGGCTTTTTCCGGCAGAGATCCCCAATATTCGAGACATCATCGCCGGTGGGATCGGACTTGTTGTTTGCTTGCGAGCCGCCTCCATTCTGACTGGCCGGCGCCTGCCCTGGCGAGTCGCTGCGCTTACAGTCGCTGCGACCGGTTTTTTTGAGCAAATCGTCGATCCGATTGGTCACTATTTTCCGGCAATGTCGGGTCATCCTGTTTTTGTGGAGATCGTCGACATTCTTCAGCCAATTTCCGCGTGGTTATTGGCCTTCAGCGCCTTCATCAACATCTCCTCCCTTGAGACGAGGGTCAAGGCGCTCTCAGGATCAGAAGTTCGCGCCCAGTCAATCGAGCGCGAGATGGAACTGGGGCAGACCGTGCAATCGACGTTTCTCAGGGTTCCAGAAGTACCGCCACCTGTGATGATCTCTTGTCACCATGAGGCTGCGGTTTATGTTGCTGGCGACATGTTTTTCATCGATTGGAGCGAAAGCTCCAGGCAACTTACCGTGATTCTGTCCGACTTGACGGGTCACGGGGTGCAAGCAGCCCTCAAGGCTTCCGCGACAAATGTAATCGCGCAAACACTGTGGGCTGGCGAACGCGTCACGCAGGAACGCCGGAGGGACCGCCTGCTGCGGTTTGACCAGCAAGTACAGTCATTCTTGAACCGCCTGGGCGGGGATGAGGAAATGAACACCATGGTGGGGTTGGAATTCAATGAACGGGAGCGAACCATGGAGATCTTCCGTTCTAATTTCCCGCTGCCCATTTTAGTGAGACGGACCGGTGATGCTGGCTGGGCTGTCGCGCCGGTCATCCTTCCAAACAGGAAGCAAACACAGCTTGCACTTGAGCCGGGGGCGTTTCTTCTGCTTGCGACCGATGGATTCCTGTCGACCAGCCAGCAAACAGCTCATCTCGTGAAATATCTCAAAAAAAACCTGGCAGCCGGAGCACCTTCCGCATCGGCCTCGGACATCAAGGACCTTGTTCTAGGATTTGCTGGATTCAGGCAATCGCCATTGCCGGACGACCGCACACTTATTGTGGTTGGCTTGTCAGCCTAGAGATCTTCGCAGCTTTCATCGTCAGCATCAACGAGGCCATCGTGATCATTGTCCAGCCCGTCGTCGCATGAATTGATCGATTCAATTCCTTCCGCGCGGGGATCTTGATGCGGCCGGCCACGCCCAGACCTGCCGCGGTCATCACCACTCGCCGGTTCCAGTGATGTCCAAAGCTTGTCGAAGTAGTCTGACATCGCTCCAGCGAGATCGACATTGCGACGTATCACCATCGTGTTCTCATCATTCTTGAGAGATCCGGCATTCGACCAATTCACTGATCCCATCAAGACGTCCGCACGATCGGCGATGGCCGCCTTCATGTGCATCTTGCCACCCCAATTCTCAACCCGGACATCAATACCCTGATCTCGCAACCAACTGTGCTTGGATGCTGCATGCGCGCTCGCGAGCGCGTCATAAATCAAGCGAACTTTAACGCCGCGCTTTACGGCGTCCTTCAATGCCGTTGCCGCCTTGGTATCCGTCAGAAAAAACATTGATATGTCGAGAGTCTTGCGAGACCTGCGGATGAACTCAAGAATCGCACGATTCATTGGATCATCCTGGGGCGAGAAGAACACCTCCACGATAGTGCCATCGGAGAAACGGAGCGGGCGCTGATCCTCCCGCACAAATTTCCCGGAGGAGAAACGGCCATCGACGTACATCTGGCGGAATTCATCGGAATAAAGCCGCGCGATCTCTGGATTTTTGACAAGAAGAGCGACGTTCGCGTTGTATTCACTGCCGGCGTCAGTGTGGGAAATATTGGCGCTGCCGAACCACAGCTTGCTGCGGTCTACCACAAGAAATTTGTTGTGCATGATGGAGTTGACGTTGGTGTTGCCGCGCTTGTCCGTGTCAGGTTTGACCGATCCAGATCCAAGCAATCCAGCCAGCTGAGCGGTATCCGGGTAATCGAAATTTTCTGGATTCCAATCGCCGACGTCACCTTGATGCTGGTCGACGACGGCGTGAACGGACACGCCAGACTTTCGCTTGACGCGCAGCAGGGAATCAAAGAACCACTTCTGCTGCTTGACCCCATAAATGGCGATTTCGACGCCACGATCCGCGGATTCAATCAAGCTTTTGAGTCCGCTGGCCATGCGGCCGCGCTCATCACTGACGACACCCTTCTTGGTTCCGTCAATCCAAGGAAATACATTCGCGGTAAACAGCTCAAACGAGAATGGACGCGCGACATCGTTGTAGGTTCCGGCCCGGAGGGCTGCTGAACCCAGTATGATTGGCGCGGCTAGCGCACAGCGGATCCAATGGTGCTTCGCCATGGAGCTGTCCCAAATTGCGTCAAGTTACTGAACTTTTTCGCTAACTTGAGGACATCCTACCCAACGTGACGGAGCGTGTCAGCAAAAACCAACGCGCCGCCGCCCAGCACCCGCCAGTCAAGGGTTTTGAGGGGTCTGCAGGTTCTCCCAGACACGTTCCATGGCCATGCCGCGAGACCCTTTGATCAAAACATAATCATCGGGACGGAGGTTTTCCTTGAGATGGTCCGAAAGAGTCAAATGTGACTCGAAATGCTCCACATCGCTTTCGAACTTTCGGCGTTTCAACTCGTCGGCGAGCCACTTCATCCGTTCACCGAACAAAAGCACTTTGTCCACCCCCGTCGCCGCGAGCTTGTCGGCGAGGCGCCGGTGGAGCAATTCTTCATCCCGTCCCAACTCAAGCATGTCGCCCAGACACGCGTATTTTTTTCCCCGACGCCCTGTAACCGTGGAGCGCTCCCTCAGGAGGTCGAGGGCGGCGGACACAGAAGCAGGATTCGCATTGTAGTAGTCACAAATAACCAGAACACCGCTGTCCAGTTGCTCGATACGAGACCGGCCAAAGCCGGGCACAAAGGCTTCCAGCCCTTTCCGCATCTCATCCGGTGTCGCGCCTGTGACCGCGGCAACGCAGACAGCACCCAGCAGATTCGAGGCGTTATGCTTACCAAGCAGTGGCAGGTTGAACTTTTCCCGGACAAAACGTTGCCCACGAATTTCACCCGAGACCTCAACACTGAGGCCGTCGAGGGAAAGGCGTCCAATCAGGAGATCCGGGCGTGGCTTGAGTTTCGGGTACAATGAGAATCCAACGCGATTCTCGGCCTTGATCGTGCTGCCCATGGCGCGACAATGCTCGTCGTCAAAGTTGATCACGGCAATTCCACCGGCTGAGGCCGTGCGCTTGAGCGCGAGGGTCTCCTCGGCGGCAACAGTCTCGATGTCCTTGAGTTTTTCCAGATGTTCCGGCGCAACCGCTGTAACGATCGTTATGTCGGGTCGAACAACGTCCAGGTGTTGAGCCATTGCTCCAACATCGTCAATGCCGATTTCGATCACAGCCGCCTTGTGATCTTTCGAAATCGCGGACAAGGTGACCGGAATCCCTGTGAATCCGTTTTGGCTACCCTCAGTTTTCAAGACTGACTTGAATTTGCCACCAAGGATCGACGCAAGGAGGTCTTTTGTTGTCGTCTTGCCGACACTGCCCGCCACGGCAATTACCGGAATCTTGTTATGGGATCGCCATGCTGAGGCCAGTTTCCGGAACGCCAGCAGACCATCCTCAACTTCCACATGGGTAACGGCCGCGGGCAGGTCACCAGGACGCGGATGATCACTGACAACCAAGACCGCTCCAGCCTTGACGGCTGAGGAAATGAATTCTGCGCCATGTGCGTTCTCGCCCTTCAGCGCGACGAACACGTCACCCTTGCGACAACGCCTTGAATCCACCCGAATGGTTTTGACCGGCGTATTTTCAGGTTTTGCCGGCGTGACGGCCCGGATCACCGGCCGCAGGGACAGGAGCACGGCATCCACATCAAATACGCTGGCTTCAAGCGGCTTGCCCGGGATCACGGCCTTGGTTGTAATGGATGGCTTCACAACCTTCGGTTGCTTCGGGGACTTCTCAGGGACTCTCTTGGGTACGGGCTTGACCGTTTTTTTAGCTGGCATGGGATGGCCTCCAATGGCCTCTCTATTATATACCGGATGTCAGAAACCCGTTCGTGGCTCACGTGGATTCTGGCCAGGTAAACGCAACTCATTCGCTGCCAAGGAAGTACGGTCCCGATTTGATGAATTCCAAAAAACCACTCATCATTGCTTTTTTTACCATATTCCTCGATCTGCTCGGCTTCGGGATCATGATCCCGATCCAGCCGTTTTATGTCCAGGACTTCGGCGCGACGGCAACACAGGTTACCTTGCTCGGGGCCTCGTATTCATTGATGCAGTTTCTGTTTGCGCCCTTCTGGGGAAATATCTCAGACCGCTATGGCCGCCGCCCCATCATTCTCCTGAGCGTCGCCGTCAGCGCCGTAGGGCATCTAATTTTCGGACTTGGCCAGAACCTGACGACCCTTTTCGCGGCCAGGATGCTGGCTGGATTTGGCAACGCGAACCTCGGCACGGCACAGGCCGTTATCTCTGATGTCACGAAACCAGAGGACCGCGCCAAGGGCATGGGACTTATCGGGGCCGCCTTCGGGCTTGGTTTCATCATCGGTCCGGCCGTCGGTGGCCTGCTCGGTCAGGTATCGCCGACCATGCCGGCCTTCTTCTCAGCCGGGCTGGCCGTTTGCAATTTCGCTTTCGCGACGGCGATGCTCCCGGAGACCCTGCGCAAACAGGCTGGCGGGCCGGCCAATTCTGGTCGTCGCCTGCTGTCAATCGCCGCCTTGAGGCACGCCGCGCGTCAGACCAATGTAGGCGTCCTGTTTACGATGACATTCATATACACCCTCGGTTTCGCGATCATGGAGCAGGTGATTGGCCTCTTCATTGAACGCATCTGGGTTCCATCAGGCAATGGAGGCGCAGCTCGACTGAAGCTGGCATCGGAGATGACCGCAATTTATCTTGTGGCTGTGGGTTTTACCGCGGTCCTTATCCAAGGTTTCCTGATCGGAAGGTTAACGCGAAAATACGGCGAAATCAGACTGGCGCGCGCCGGTCTTGTCCTGCTTACCCTGGCAATGATGAGCATCCCCCTCGCCGGCAGCACCGGGATCTTTCCTGTCATGGTGTCGACTGCCGTGATTCTGGCTCTGGGATCCGGAATTTTCAACCCATCGAATTCGTCGATGGTGTCGAGAGCCGCAAGCGCGACGGAGCAAGGCAGCACACTTGGAATCAATCAATCACTGGCCTCCTTGGGGCGGGTACTGGGACCTGCCGTTGCTGGAGCGATTTTCGAATTTGATCCGGGGATGCCTTTTTACGCTGCTGGGTGTCTTACTGCTGCGGCGTGGTTCGTTTCACTGAGGCTCCAACCCCCTCCCGGGCAGCCATCGATCTGACATCAATTTTTCGGGCCGGGCAAAAACCAGGCCGAGGGCCGATTTCCGGGAATCGACGGCATACGTCCGGTCGCTTTTCGTAGACGGAGCAACGCCTGTCGCGGCCAAGGAAAATACAACTTCCGTCCGGCTTCTGGGCCAGCGTGAACAACCCTGTCCGCGCACGAAAGCTCGATACGATCTTGCGGGCTAGCAGGATCCGGAAAATGCGCTTCGGAGAATCATCCACCGTGGTCAAACCGAGGCGGACTAGATCGTCAACGCTCACCTCTACAGGAAGATGGCAGCAATAGGACAAGCAACCATTGCACATTCCTTGTGTCCAAGGTTTCCACCGGCTGAGCAGATCAAGCCCTGCGGTCATTGTTGCGGATAATTGCTGGTATCCAGTTTGACTCATCGTTCTCTTAAGGCTGTGGTCGGATCATGGAAATAATCCGGGCCATCCGGATCGCGTCGGCTCCGGGCTTTGAATTATGGGAGGGTGGTTTGCTCAAACCAACCCTTCCCGGTCCCGCCACACAACCCCGCCTATGAGCCCGGCCGACGCGGTATAACCTTGCCCACTCGGGGCCGTCTACGATTTTTCGTACAGAAGCGCGCTCTATTTCCGGTCACGCTCAATCGTGCCACTGGAATTGTAACCATCCATTTTTCAACAAGAAAATTGCGTGATCGAACCGGGCGGGGCGGATCTCCCTTGTCCCGGGCCGGGCCATGGTCGAATTCAGCCGCCGCGCGACGCGCCTTTGTTCGCGGAGCGTTTAACGAACCAACTGAACCGGAGGAACTCAATGGAGCTGAAAAATCTTGAACTGCGGAATCCCGAGGCAATGCTTGCTTTTAGTGGAATTCAATCATCGGTGACAGAACTGACCCGCTACGCGGGAGAACTCTCAAGGATCATTTCAACGACACCGCCGAGAACACGTCCGTCGGGTGCCATGCCTTCAATCTGGTACGGAGAGATGCATCTGCACTGCGGCAGCAGGCGCGTCGCGATGAACTCGAGACCACTTCTTTTCACACTCTTCAGGGCATTCATCGACGCCCCTGGACATTCACTGACCAGAGAAGAGCTTTTGCGGATCATTTATCCGAAGGTCCAAAACGATGATGCGTCCACGAGGTACCGCGAAACACAGGCTCACAACCTGGTGAAGCTGCTCGGCAGGGGAAGGGATCTCGCAGAAAGATATCTCGACAACGACAACGGAATCCGATGGTTTGTCTACGACATGCGCACGGGGACATGGAGCCTGCGGGAATACCGCAGGCCCCATGAGTGCCAATAGTTTCCGCGCACATGACAAGGGAACTGTCCTGATTGCCGGGTGGCTGCTATCATCCTTCCGTAAAACTCAATCCACTGCGGGGCTGCATGAATCCAGGAATTCGCCTTTCAATCATCACGATGCTCGTCCTTGCAGGCCGGGTAGCCACGGCTCTGGCGGCAGAAACTGGCAATGATTCTGAACAAAAGTCCTGGCCCCGTTTCGGACATGAGTTCCGGTCCGGGCTGACGTACGACGATGGTGGCTTCGCGCCTGTTGAGCCTGGTACATCCAGGCCATCTCCGACCGCTACGATGAGCATTGAGCGCGCAAAGCTGAAAATGACAGGAGACCTTTCTCCCGACGTTTCATTCTTTGTCCGTCTGGCTTTTGAGCCTACTGCGAAGCAAACACTCGACTATGCCATGCTGACCTTGCGTCTGGATGATTCGTGGAGCTTTGGATCGGGCAGGACGTGGACATACATCTCTGGATACGAATGGCCGATGTCGCTCGCCGAGTATGTCGGAACCGGCGCTTTCCCATTAACCATGGGCGCTACCACGGTTCTGGGCGGTTACAGCAAGCAAACATTTGAGTTGTCGCGCAAGGGAGACGTCAATTTTCGCCTTCAGTTGCGTGATGATGTTCGAGTTGTCACTGACAAGGACGGAAAACGCGCAAGCGGGGGCTACTTCTCGAACGGCACCCAACCGGCAGCGACGCTCCAGCTACAAATGGACTCCCTTGCGGTCACCGCCTGGAAACCGATGGTTCAAATGGCCACCTATGACGCTGGTCACTCGCAAATTTATTCACTTGGTGGGTTGTACAAGGAGGGGCCGTGGCTGGCCTATGTCCAGACCGTCATCGACTACCAGGCGCAGATCACGACAACAGGCGACAAAACCATACATGCGCGGCGCTACGCCAATGGACTTGTTGAATATTCGACGGCGGAGTGGACGCCTTTCCTGCGTTGGCAGTGGTTTGACATCAAACAAGGTGGAAATGACGTCAAGGGTAACTCTCATGACATCGAAGATGTCTCATCGATCGATGACAACATCACGTCTTTGTCTGCAGGCGCGAGGTTCCTGCGTTTTGGGGAAAAATTCATGCCTTATGCTGCGATCGCCGCATCATCTGGCCGATTCCTCGAAAAAGACGGGGAAACCAACAGCACCAGAACTCTGTCGCAGATGAAGGTCGGAGTTATCTCAAAGTTGTGATCCACGCCCCGAATGGGATTCTCATCACATCCCGTTGGGATACGCCTTATAGTCAATACAGCCGCTGTCACGGACTGACTTCAAGGCCTTCGCGTATTCAGCCAGAAGATTCAACCCGTGGTCGATCCGCGCCCGGATATACTGGTCATCTGGTGAGATGTCCGTGTCGTGAGCCTCGTTCAGGAGTTTCTCGACATTGCGAATCACGAGATGCTCGGGCAAATAACAAATACGGGTGTTCTTGTAACTTGAGATCCTGAGCTCACAGTTGGGGTAAGCTCCACCCATTCCGGACGAAACCGTCGTGATGAGTCCGGGCTTGTGACCGATTTCCTTGCTCGACGCGAGCAGGAAGAAATTCTTCAGGGCGGGCGTCACCATCCCGCTCCATTCGGGCGAGATCACGACAAATCCATCACAGGAGGAGAGTTCCTGGGCCACGGGGCCCCAAACTTTCTTCCACTTTTCCTCTCCGTTCCAAACGCCTTCATCCCACAAAGGGAAATGAGATTCAGACAGGTCAAGGATCCATGGTTTCACGGCTGGCGACATCTTCTTCATGCGGGATGCCATGAAATTTGCGACTTTTCGCGACTGGCTGCCAGGCCTGTGACTGCCTGAGATAATTCCTATTTTCATTCTGTCCCCACGATCATTTCTTGTAACGCCTGCGGATCACCCACAAGTCCCGGACAATCCGCAAAGAGGCGGATGGGATGTTGATCTTGCTTCCACGGACATCCTTCCACGCCCTCAGCGGGCACTCGACCACACGATCTGTCCCAAGGCGAAGCAGAACTTCCACATCGAATACCCAGCGGGAGACAAAGGGTTCAGCGAAGGCCTTGGCGATGACGTCCTTGCGAAAGATCTTCGCGCCGCATTGCGTGTCATACGCTGAAAGATTCAGCAAATTGTCTGATATGGTCGTGAAAATCCGGCCAAGGACATGCCGCTTCAATGACCGCTCGATTTTGGATCCCAGTTTCTTGATCCGTGATCCAATGACCGCGTCAAGTCCACCATTCGCGGCGAAGAGCATCGACTCTAAAGCAGGAACCTCATCGAGGGGGGTTGCCAGGTCTGCGTCCCAAAAACCAACGATGTCGCATCCCGGGAAATTCCCCGGATGGTTCAACACATGCAACATCCCTTGGCGGACAGCCTCGGCTTTTCCACAATTGCGGGGCAATCGCAAAAGAACCGCGTCCGCGGGTTTTCCAGCATCGATTTTTTCTGAAGTGTTGTCGCGAGAACCATCGTCGACAAAAACAAAACGCACGTTTTCCGGCGCCTTCTTGAAGGCGGCGAGGTCAATGCGGTTGGCCTCGTTGTAGCAGGGAACAATCAAAGTTACGTTCTTGGACATGGCAACAGCATACACGGACAGCGCGTCAAAAAGGAGCCATGTTGTTGGGGACTACTTGGTCGGGGGAAGTGTGGCGGAGAGAGAGGGATTCGAACCCTCGATACAGTTTCCCGTATGCCGCCTTAGCAAGGCGGTGCCTTCAGCCACTCGGCCATCTCTCCAGCAGCAATGCTGCGACACAATCCGGACTTCAGGAGCGGAGGGAGTGGGATTCGAACCCACGATACGCGTTAACGTATAACGGTTTT
>CAWUNT010000033.1:0-12383 GCA_963923405.1 uncultured bacterium
CAAACTCAAATTTCCTTGCGGGACTTGAGTCTTGGCTGACAGGCGTTCAAAATTTTTACAGGCGAAGGTCCGTCCGAATGAAAACCGCTCAACACCGCAGGGCCGGAATCTAGTGGAGCTTTTTTGAAATTGAAAGAAAAAAGTACGCAAATTCAGGTAGTTGCAGAGTCCGCCAAAGATCTTTGGTTGCGCTTCGAACGTGATCTCGACCCTGGATTATTCGAGTCGATGGCCCGTAAATCCCAGAACGGCGGGGGTCTGCCGGCAGGTTGGCGCCTTCTGGGCGAGGGCGCTGACCAGATCGCGATCGGCCGCACGTGTGGCGGCGTGGATTATTCAATGTCTGTCCCGAAAGACGCTTTTTTGGAAGAAATGGGCGACGATGGGCGCAAGTGGCTGGCAGCCCTCGACCGATTGCGTCGCGAAGCTCGCCGCAGAGCTTTCGAGTTGCAGGAAGAGACTCTTGTTCCCCCGATGCATGTCAGCACGAAACCGCCCGCGATCATCATGCCCGCAGGTCTCGTGACTGCCGTGGCTCCGGGTGCTGCCTGGGAAAATACTCTGAATCTACTTGCGGAATTGGGGCTTCAATTGGGGGATCACCCGCAGATCGCAACGTGGCGCGGGCGGCCGTTCATCTACGACTGGTCTGATTTGCGGGCTCACTCGTCATTTTGAACCCACATTGTCATCAATCAGCTTCTGGAATCCCGTCATCATCAGTGGCAGGTTTGCCTTCGCTACCTGGTCGGTAATAGCGCTTGGTATGAGTCCCTTGAACTTGATGTCCAGCTTGTAGCTGGCGTGGGTTTTTTCCTTGCCTTTGTCAGCGCTCTTGCCGGTCCCTTTCACAGCCTTGAAAGTCCACGACCCATTGTTGCCCTTCAGGATGTTCGAGTCGGCGAGGGTCCACCAGATCTTTTTGGGACCTTCCTCGTACATGTTCAGGACGTAAAAGAAGGTCTTAACAATGTTGAGTTCGTAACGAACCTGGCAGACGGATCCCTTTTCCTTTGCCGGTAGCACGTCAATCCGCGTAACACCCGGCAAATATTCGGGGTACTTTTCATATTTTCGGATGGCGTCAAACACCGACTCGATGGACCCGTTGAACGTGGTTTCCGTCTCAAGGCTTGCCATGCTTGACTCCCTTCCTCGCAGATCGCTAATCTTAATAGCAGGTGTACCTGTTCTGGTCGCTGTTCCGGTTGCTGTGCCGTTTTGAACCAAAACCCCAAGCTGTTCTGAAGCCCACTATGGATAATGCTATGACAAACGATGATGTGTCGATGAAAGAGTTGGTGGAATTCATTGCCAAGGCCCTCGTCGATGAAGTGGGGCGCATTGAGATCAGCGAGATCGCTGGCAATCAGACCAACATCATTGAACTGAAGGTCGCGAAGGAAGACATTGGCAAGGTGATCGGCCGCCAAGGTCGCACAGCCGACGCCATCCGCACGATCTTGAATTGCGCGGCCGCCAAGTTGTCCAAGCGCTATATCCTGCAAATCATCGACGAATAGGGATCAGGCCCCCTGATGAAGCAGGACGCAGCCAGCGCGATCATCGCAGGCGCATTCGAGTCAACGACGCTGTCTCCGGAAGAGGCAGCGTTTTTTGCATCCGAGGCAACTGCCGGGGTCACTCTCTTCCGGCGAAATATTCCCCAGGATGCCAGTTGTTATCAGGCCACCGCCGCCTTGACCGCGCGGATTCAGGCAACCCGACCCTCCGGGGCACCGCCCATGATGATCGCGATCGACCAGGAAGGTGGTCGTGTGGCGCGCATGCCAAAGCCTCATTTTCCAGATCTTGGCGCGGCACAACGCGTGGCCGGCAGCGGTACGGACCTGGCCTGTCTTGCCGTCCTCGAAAGTTACGGAATGGAAGTCGGGCATGCCTTGGTTCGCGCAGGGGTCAACGTCAACTTTGCCCCGGTTCTGGATATCCTGACGGAACCAACCAACACAGCCATCGGCGACCGTGTCTTCGGCACAGACGCCGAATCTGTCTGCCGTCGCGCGGGCGCATTTTTGGACGGCCTGCAGTCAACCGGTGTACTCGGATGCCTCAAGCATTTCCCGGGTCAGGGGGACGCCCAGGTCGATACGCACCTTGGCAGCGCGGTCATCGACTTGCCGCGCGGTATTCTCGACAAGCGAGAATTCATTCCTTTCCGGGCGATGGTTCGCAAGGTTGAAATGGTCATGATTTCTCACGCGATTTATCCTCAGTTGTCTCACCGTGAGGCCAGCCGATCTCCGGAGATCATCGACGGTCTCTTGCGCAATGAGTTTGGATTTGAAGGCGTCGTGGTCAGTGATGACATGACGATGGGCGCGATTCCTCAAGACGAAAAAGCCTGGCAACTGGCTCTCATCGAGGCGGTCCACGCCGGTACGGATTTGCTTTTGATTTGCCGGCATGTGGAGCGTTGTCGCCTTGCCATCGAGGCCCTTCGCGCGGAAGCCGCCCGCAGTCCGGCTTTCACTGTGACACTGGAAACCGCGGCAAATCGCGTTGTTCGAATGCGGCGGCATCTTAAATAACCATCGAAAAAACGGTTAGTTACGCAGAATCCCCCTGTTTTTTTCCTTCCCCGTAAGAATTCTGCTGAAAGTGCCGAAGAGATTGGAGCTTTTTCAGCTTCTGGGGGGAGTCGGTTTGCGAACGCAACCCACACAAGGTTTGATCCGCGTCTCCACTTTCTTCGTGCTGGTGGCTGCCATCGGTGCCAGCAGCTGTGCCGATGAGTCGTTCAAGGGTGGAAGTCAGAGCAGGAGTCAGGGTTCAGACCAAACCAGGTCTCCGGAGACCCGGTCCTCTCTGGAGACCCAGAAAAACTGCTTACCCGAACCGCTTCCCTCTTCCGTCGTAACGCCAAAGAAAATTTTTACTTATGTGCCGGGCGGTGAGTCATCAGCCTTCAACGAATTCGTCTCGACGGTCGCGGTTGGCAAGTTGAAGAAAGAAGACGCGGCTCCCGCGATCCTTGCCACAGGCATGAAAAAGGCCAGCACGGTCAACGGAGGGCTGGATTGCAGTGGCGCGGTCTTTGACCCGGGCAGGTTGTTCGCGATTGACGGAAAAACCGGTGAACACAAGTGGACCGGAAGGAATGCGGCCGGAGCCATTGTCGATGTCGACGCTGTCGTGGCTCCCGCGATCGCCGACATAAATGGCGACGGCAAGATGGAAGTCTTCGCGATCGAGCGTTCGACTGGTTTTGTTGTGGCTTTCAACTCAGATGGCATCGTGATCTGGAAATCAACGGTCAATACCGGATCGCGTAGTGGCCCGGGTGTCGCGACTTTGTGGGCTCACGGTATATCGATTGTCGACCTTGAGAACGATGGCATCCCGGAGGTGGTCGCCCCGGGGATGGTTCTTGATTCACGGTCAGGAGTGAAGAAATTCGACTTGCCCAAAGGCAAGCATGTTTACCCGGCCAATTCGAATCTTGCGGGGCTTTCGGAAATCATCGTCAGTACCGGCATCGTCAATTCAGCTGGCACGACCATATGCCGGTTCAGCAAGGAGCTCGCGAATATCGGCGTTGCCCGTTTGAAGAAGGGCGACAATGTCCTGACCGTTGTCGGCCCGAGCCTTTCGACTCCGACGACTCCAGATGTCAGGCTGATGGCCTACCGCGCGGACTCTTGTGCGCTTGTGTTCGAGAAGCCATTGGGGGACGCCGGTGGTGGACCCCCGAACATCGCCGACTTTGATGGAGCCCCGGACCAGAACCTGGAGATCGGGATTGCCGGCCAGTCTCGCTACGCGGTCTTCAATGCGTCGGGCACGCTCGTCTGGAGCCGCCCCACCAGGGACGCGTCCTCTGCGCGCACAGGATCGACGGCTTTCGACTTCAATGGAGATGGCAAGACCGAGGTCGTTTATAACGACGAGCTTTTCCTGCGCGTATTTGACGGCGCCAGTGGGGCCGTACTGTATGAGGTCGCCAATACGAGTTACACGGCTCACGAGTATCCTGTCGTTGCCGATGTCGACGGCAACGGGACCGCCAACATCGTGGCTGTCTCGAACAACTGCGCGAACCCGTCCGGCAACGTTGGCGTCAATGTCTTCAGTGAACCAGATGACCATTGGGTGAGGACGCGCCCGATATGGAGCCAGCATGGCTTTGACCCGCTCGCCATCAAGGATGACGGCGTGGTCACCGGGGTGGACGCAGCCGCGATTCTGGGTGGGGCTCTGCCCAGCCAGCACCTTGCGGGCTTCCGCAACAACATTGCGTATCCGCGGGATCCCGCCCAGTGCCGGTGATGACGGTCAGTGATTGGCAGCGATGTCGCGTGATTCTGAAGACTTCATGAGTTCGCCGACGAACGCGAGGATGCCCTTGGTCGTCCTGGCGGAAATTGTGTTGATCTGGGAAGGGTGTGGCATGTGCCGCCGGTCGACCTCGATGGTCAGGGCCGGAGCCTTTTGACGCCAGTAAACGAAGTCCGTAAATTCGCCGGCACTTGGATAATCGTGCCAGCTCTGCCGCGCCGTTGTGCCAAGGCTGCGGGCCGTTCTCCACGCGAGTCGTGTCAAGAAAGGCGCGTCGGGTGGCGCCTCGCGCGTATGACACCAAGGCCACAACACCCCTTCTGTTCCCGAGTGCAGGGCAATGGCTGCCTGGACATCCTCTCCGTCGATCAAGTCCCTGACCGCGCGGGCCTCCGGTGTCTTGAACGCGCGGCGGTCGGGACGTCCTGGATAAGCATAATCCCGGTTGATGTCGCGTTGCCTGGAATCCAGCCGTGTACCCAGGAAATGTCCGTCGGGGTTGACGATCGGCTGCACATGAAACACATAGTGCGCGAGCATCCGCGCGATCTCGGGTCGATCCCGTTCCTCAATCAATGTCTCGATCAAGTGCAGGGACGATTCGGTGCCGATTTTCTCGTCGCCATGGTGGGTTGCGTTGATCACGATCGACGGTTTCCTGGAGCCAACCCGCGTGACGTCGTCCCCGATTGAGATGACGCCAATCTCCCGGCCTTCAAACGAAGTTCCGATGACCTTGTACTGCGTGATCCCCGGCGCCCGCGCGGGCAGGGACTTCATCCATGCCGTAACTTCGGCCTCGTCATGGTAACGGAGCGGGGTGGAGCTGAGAGATGAGAAGTTGCTTTCGGCGCAGCCTTCGCCGGCCGACAATAATGCCACCGACACCAACGGTAACGTGATCGAGGCGAAAGCTCGGGTGATGACACGCCCGGAGTTCATGGTTCGAGCGGCTCCGGCATCATGCTTGGTGGTTCGACCGGAGTGTGAACAGCCAGCAAGTGGACCCGGTGACGCGTGACCTGGAGAACTTCGACTTGCAAATGGAACACCGGGAGCTTCTGGCCTGCCTCCGGTAACTGGCCGAGGCGTTTTGCCACAAACCCACCGATCGTGTCGGCGTCTTGAAGGTCCTCGGGCGTGAACTGGTCCTCGGTGATCCCGAAGTGGTCAAAGAATTCATAAATGTTCGTGGAGCCAAGGACATGGAACACGCCGTTGGTCACTTCGACGAAGTTGGCCTCTTCTGTGTCGTGCTCGTCCTGTATCTCACCGACGATTTCCTCAAGGATGTCCTCGAGTGTCACGATGCCGGCCGTCCCGCCGTACTCATCGATGACAACTGCCATGTGGTTCTTGCTGCGTTTCAGGTCCTTGAAAACGTCAATGATCAACTTCGTCTCCGGGACGAAGAACGGCGAGCGCATCAGTCGGCTGATCGAGAAATCGCCAGGAATCCGCCCGCGATGGTGCGCATACTGCAGCAAGTCCTTGACGAGGATGATCCCGACCGCGTGATCGATCGTCTCTTGATACACGGGCAGGCGAGAGTGTCCCGTCTCGAGGGCAACTTTCATCAGCTCATCAAAGGAAACATCGGAGGCGACCGCGTTGATCGCGGTCCGCGGGGTCATGATCTCACGAACGCGTGTCTCGCCAAGGTCAAACACGCTGACGATCATGTCCTTTTTGGTTTCCTCAAGGACTCCCGCCTTCTCGCCTTCCTCGACGAGGTATTCGATCTCCTCCTCGGTGATCGCGCGGTCCCGTTTTTGCGTGCCGCCGAACTTCTTTGTGACAGCGAGGGACGCCGTCGCCATCGGCATGACCAGGGGCAGGAGGACCCACTGCAGCGAGGTCAGGAAACGCAATGACACGACCACAAGCCGGTCAGCCCGCGCGGCGGCCCAGGACTTGGGGATGATTTTTCCAAAAATCAGTATCAGGATCAGGGTCAATGCCGTCGCCCATGCCTCGGGCGAGGTGGATCCGGCGGACGCGAATTGAATCGTCATCTCCGAGGCCATCGCCGCGATGATCATGGTGTTGCTGATGATGATGGCCGCGCTCAAGCGTTCCGGATATTTGATCCAGAAGTTGATGGCCTCCGCGTCACGCCCGGATGCATCATCCAGAAGCTGCTTGCCCTTCAAAAATCCCGTGGTGGTGATGGCGGAATCAGCGGCCGAAACCAGCGCGTTGAGCAGTGTTGCCCCGCCGACCAGTATCCAGTTGAAAAAGGTCATTCCAGTGCTTTGCATGTTCAGCGGGTCCTCCTGACACAGGAACGCCAGGATCCTTCAAGCTGTTCCATCAACGCGGCTTGTTCACCGAACATCAGTTTCTTCTCCGCCGGATTCTGGTGGTCATGCCCGCACAGGTGCAACATGCCATGGGCCAGCAGGAAACAAACTTCCTTCGCGACAGGGTTGCCGTCCTCGCTGGCGTTTTTTTCCGCCGCGTCGAGGCAGATGATCATGTCTCCGAGGACGCTCTCATGGCCGAAGGCAACGAGGCCGCCTCGCGTCCCGCGCAGCATGCCGCGGTTGCGCTTTGTTGCTTCCGCTGACTTGCCGGCCTTGCCCGGCTTCTGGACGAGTTTCGGGGCATGCCACTCCATCTGGGGAAAGGAAAGTACGTCCGTTGACTTGTCCTTCTCGCGAAATTGCCGGTTGATCCGGCGCATGGCGGCGGGGCCGACGAAACTCACGTGAACCTCAAGGTGCGCGACACCGAGGCGGCCCGCCATGTGCGCGACGAGGTCACTGACACGGCGGCGGTCGATTTTCCAGGATCTGAGGCTGGAACTGATGTGGACTGAGGGGGGTTCCACGACGTCAGACAGCTCCGGGTTTGATTGACAGCACTTTCGCGCCACCATTGTCATCCGCTGCTGGAGACTTGCTGGTGAGTCGAGAGGTTTTGTCCTGGAGCTTGAGGCCCTTGGAATCCACTGCCGGGTTCGGGATCGTCATGGAGTCAAGGCTGGCCACTCGCATGGTTGATCTGCCCTCGTTGGCCTTTGTCGCGCACGCGACCTCGGCAACAGGCTTCGCTCCGTCGAGCAGGCTGCGGGAAATTTTTTCGGAAAGTGATGTTTGCAAATCGTTCTTCATGAACTTCCAGTTTAGCACATTCTTGTTGGTCAATTTGCCCGCGCTGCCGGTTTCCGCATGTGACCGCCATGGGCGGAAAGTCCCTGGAGCCGGAAGCGCCGTTCAAAGGTGCTTTCGTAGATGCGCCCGGCAAAAAAATCAACTGGTTCGGTGGCCGTGAAACCGGCGTGCAGAAAGGCTTCCCGGGCGTCTTGCCAATAGCCTTCCTGGTCCGTTTTCATCCAGACAAACGCACCAGGGGCCAGCTTTCTGGACAGCAACCCGGCAAACTCCGCGTCCACGAGGCGATGCTTGCTTTGGGCTCGTTTCATCCACGGGTCGGGGAAGAAGATCACGAAACCGTCAACTTCACCGTCGGCGAAAATGGCGTCCATCCCCCGGGCGTTTCCCAGAACGGTCACCACGTTGCGGTGCCCTTGGCGGATGGAGCGCTCTGCCGCCGTCACAACCCGTTTAAAGGTGATGTCCATCCCGATAAAATCGGCTTCGGGATGGTTTCCGGCCATCTCGTTCAGGGTCAGGCCCAGATGACATCCAATCTCGACGATCAGTGGACGTTTTTCAGGGGAACTCGTCCTGCCGCGATTCGCGTGCAGACGGTCAAAAGCGGCGCGCCAGTTGCCCTTGCAGCCGCCGAGGGCCGAACCCTGCAGCACCGGGATCGAGCCGTCGCTCAAAGCCGCAGTCATTTTGGCTACATAGGGGTTTACGTCCGGATTGATCCGGGGGGAAATGTCCTGGAGGATGTCCGTCTGGCGGATAGGCATCGCGTGCGCTCGTTCACCGGTTTTTCGCGGATCTTCTACGATTGGTTTCGGTCGGGAGGGGGGCCTGCCCGCCACTTTGCCGGTGGCGAGGCTGTAAGCCGGATTCTGTCTGCCGGGGTGACTTTCGCCGCCACGGGAGACCATCATTCATCTGGGATCACCATTGCTGGTGTCCTCAAGCGACCTACCCGAGGACCCGCCGGGCCAGCGGCCGGAGCGGTTTGACCCGCGCCGCGTCCTCCTATTTGGTCTTGCTCAGGATGGGGTTTGCCGAGCCGGCTTGTCGCCAAGCCGCTGGTGTGCTCTTACCACACCGTTTCACCCTTGCCGCCGCGGGGGCCTTGCGGCCTTCGCGGGTAGGCGGTTTGCTTTCTGTTGCACTTTCCGTCGGGTTGCCCCGCCTGGCCGTTAGCCAGCATCCTGCCCTGTTGAGTCCGGACTTTCCTCCACGGTCGATTTTGACGTCTTCCGCGGCGATGGTCCGCCTTGCCGGACCTGCTGTTTGCGAGCAGGCCCCTTCCCGCCGCGCAATGTAAGGCCGGGCGGGTTTTGGTGCAAGGGATTTTAAGGGATTTTATAGCTACCTTGTAATTTCAAGATGGCCTCGAAATCGTCGTCGGGCGCCGTCCGGTTCCGGTGATGCTCGCCGCATTTCTGGCAGCGGTAGTGGATCATAAGCCCCTTGTGCCCGGTATTCTCGTAACCGACTGGTTTCAACAGGCCCCGGCACGGGTTGGCCCGGTCGCCGGGGTTGATGTCCACATGCAGGGAGTGGAGGCACCACGTGCAATGGTCGCGGCAGGTTTGAGGCGCAGCCGGAACGTCACGCCCGCAAAATAGGCAGGTAAACCCTTCGTTGACCTTTGTGAAACGGCCATCCGCGCCCAAAACTACGACCTCGCTAATACCGTAAAGCTCTGAAATAAATGAAAAAAATACCAAACGTTCGGATTTCAGGCTTAACAAAGCCACGAAGCCTCCGAAACCAATCTCAGTATTCCGGGTTGAGGCAGGAATTCCAGAGGAAGATTCGACTTTGTTCAGATTGCACTCTCAAAGATCAGGCAAGCCTGGCGCCTTGCTCGCGCTCGCGACGTTGGCGCTGATCCTTTTCGCGTCCGCCTGCGGCAGCTCGTCGGGTTCGGATTCCGATTCATCGTCCTCGGGCGACGGCGCCTTGTACGGTTCGACGACCGTGAGCGGCTCGATTTCAGGGCAGTCGGGCGGGCAAAGTCGCATGTCCGGCTGGGTTGTCGTCCTGACCGAACGTGACACGGGTATTTCCCGCGTGGGCGAGGTGAATGCCTCCGGAATTTTCTCGATCACGGGTGTTCGGCCATCGGTGCCTCACGGACTGACGCTCTTGTCGCCGGATTATCTCGTTCGGGGTGTTCTCGCGGTGCCATCAGAAACGACGGCAAAGGTGCAGACGTTTTTCACGATCAACAAAACTTATTTGCCGCGTCTGATTCACCGGGGCTACGTCGTGACGCCGCAGTCCCTCGAGGGCATCAGCCTGACCTCAGACAATGTCGCTGACTCTGACGGTGATGCCAGTCCTGATGGCCTGTCCAGCCTAGGCCTGGCGGGAGGCATGAGTTCCGTGGATCTGGATCAAGACGGCGTCGTCAACGATATCGATCCGGATATTGACGGTGATGGTTTGTTGAACTGGTTTGACGCCGATGATGACGCCGATGGTTCAGCTGACGTGGTTGACACAGACGCCAATGGCAATCTGGTCATCGACACCGCGGAGTTATTCAGTGATCAAAACTTCAGGAATGGTGTCGAATACTTTGCGGTCTCGGTGGAAGTCCATCCGGACGGCTCTGCAACCGACACTTACCTGTCGCTGGCGGCAAAAGTCCGGAAGGGGGTGGCTCCGAAGAGTGTCCAGGTTCGGGGCCCACAGGCATTGCTCAACGGATCAGTGATCGAGGCAACAGATGCCGCGCCGCAGGCCGCGTGGGACAAACTGCTCGTGGACGACGGCAACAGCGAGGATGGTTTTGCCAGTGACCTGATCTACGCCCGCAAGGTGTTGCTGGGGACCGGCAAGGCGCCGCGCCCCAATCAGTCCCTGTTTTTGCAATTGGGATTTGGAGAAACCTCGTCTCCGGTGTTTGCTGAATTTCCATTCACTTTTCCCGACGTCGACCTGGGCAGCCTGGCCTTCACCTGGAATTCCGCAACCCGCACTGTGGCAAAAACTTCCGGTTCGGATCCATTTGGCGATCTGACGAGTTATTCATGGTCCGTCTCGATCAGCAACTCTGACGGGGTCAAGGTTTACGAATCCCCGTTGGTCGCCGCCGACACAGCGTCCATGGTCATCCCCGACAGGCTGCTGGACAGTGGCAGCACGTACACTTTCGAGGTATCTGCTCAGTTGCTGGACCGCATTCCGGGATATCCTGCCTTCATTGTGTACAGCCCGACGCAGTCGATTACTTATTAAGACAGGATCCTTCGCTCCGCTCAGGACGACGGGGATAGGATCCTTCGCTCCGCTCAGGATGACGGGGAGAGGATCCTTTCTAGCTGGCATTTCACCCGGCCGGTGGTAAGATTTTCCTCTCTGACCCACATGAAACTGCCAGAAGGGTTGCTGACGCCATGATGTTCACCAAAGAAGATTTCAAGATCGATAACGCGCGCGATCTGGTTGAGTTCCTGCCGATCGTGATTTTCCTTGGGCTGGTCGCCCCGTTCCTGATCGCGGCTTACACGCTGGGATTCGTGATGGATGTCACGGGCTGGTTGAAGACGTCGTCATGATCTTCGCGGCTTCTGTGAGCAGGGTTTCGCGGCTTAGCGGGCCTGCCTCCTTGTAACGGATGACGCCGGAGCCATCGATAAAGAAGGTCTCCGGAACTCCGTAAACTCCGTAATCAAGTCCCGTCTTTCCTGATTCATCGATCCCCAGGACAAATGTCTTTCCGGCCTTGCGCGCGAATTCGCGGGCGGCTTCAGGTGTGTCCTGAACCGCGATTCCGACCACCTGGATTCCTTTTTCCTTCCAGATTTTCCAGAAGGTCTCCAGCATTTCGGCCTCTTCGCGGCAGCTGGTGCACCAGCTGGCCCAGAAGTTGACGATCACGGGCTTGCCCTTGAACTGCGCGAGGCTGATTTTCCCGCCGTTTTCTTCAATCGACGGGATCTCAAATTCCGAGGCCGGTTTGCCGACGAGCGCCGACGGAACCTTCTGGACGTTGACGAACAGCCCCCGCGCGAGAAGCGCGACGGTCGCGATTGACGCGACCAGCAACACCATGGAAACAAACCTGTGCCTGCGACGACCGTGATCGATCGGACCTGTACCGGAACCACTCATTGTGCGGTGCCCTGTTCCTTGAAGATCGATTTCTCGAGCAAGCCCTTGTCGATCGACTGGCTGTGATCGCCGGGTTTTTTGTATTCCTCGGAATGCTTGACCATCAATTTGCGCGAGTTCATTTGCAACGGTGCCGCGCCAACGCCGGCCGCGACCAGCGTTCCCTCGACCACAACGCCTTGCCCTTCCTTGAACATGTCGGGTGGCGCGCCGCGATGGTGGACGTCGATCTCATGCCCCTTCAAGTCTGACATCCTGAATTTCAAATCGAGTTCCGGCGCGCTCCAGACGACCGATCCCGGCGTCACCATGCCGCCGACGCGCACGGTCTTTCCGGCGAGTTCCGGCGCCTTCGCGAAGGCCTCGTCGGGCGTGAAGAAATAAACGGCGTTGTTGCCGATTTGCACCGACACCATGGCGACGATCGCGGCGCCGATCACCGCCGCGCCGAGCCACCATTTCATCCGGTTCTTGCGTTTGTCGCGGTTCACTTTTGGACTCCCCGCAACGCGTCCAGCGTTGCCCGCATCCGGCGCAACTCGCGCCAGGCCCACACGGCGTAACCCCCGATCACGATAAAACCGGCAGTGTACGCCGCAAGAATAAATGTCCAGTTGTTGAGGTCGCCATAGGTCATGTGAACGCGGCCCCCGTTTTTGATTCCAGTTCATGGCTGAGTTCGAGGCTGCCGACGCGTAACCATGCCAGCCATACGGTCATCAGGATCATTACCGCGATTCCCGACAGCAACACGGCCAGCATCTCAGGCGCCATCGTCGAACCGCCCGACCTGATGATGGTCGGCGGCTGGTGCAGCGTGCGCCACCACGTGACGCTCTTGTAGATGATCGGCACGTCGGCAAAGAC
>CAWUNT010000034.1:0-12231 GCA_963923405.1 uncultured bacterium
GTCCTGGCAAGCGCCTGTCGTTTTGCGGCGGAGATGTGTTCGAACCCGTAACGCTTCATTACGTAACCCAGTCTTTCGCCTTTTCGGGCCTCTTTGGTGTCGGATCATTCGCTGTCATTTCTTAGTTTTTGGGGATTTTTTTTCTGGATTGAGGGGTTGCCTGGGCGATAATCGCAAGTATCTGTAAGGATTGGGAAAAATCGGTTATTTAATAATTTGTCTCATGAATTGTCCCCAATCGCTCGAAAGATTAAGGGGTTTTCAGGAGGTCACGTGGTCCGGGTCCGGGCAACAGCGACATTGATGATTGTCGTGAATACGATCGCGACGGCGGCAACAGGCTGTTCGTCGGCCAAGTTTTCGTCGGTCGTGTCCCGTCCTGACGGGGCTGCCGCGACCGCGTCAGATCCAGGATCGTGTGGCTTTTATCGGGTTCCGCATCCCGGCATTGATGACATGGTCTTCGATATCGTGGTTCCGGGCGCAACCGCGGTGATCGACATGCCAGGTCTGCGCGACCGCCGTCCTGTCGCCGCCGGGCAGCAGCATATTTTCACCGGGATCCCGGTTCCGGTTGGGTCTGATGGCAAGGCCACCGTCCGCGTGAATTCAGGCGCAGCCTCAGGTTCGTGTGAGACCACCGTTTCACCGGTGACCTTTACGATGAGTGCCCTGAGATTCATGGACATGACCGAGACTTCGGGCATCGTCGAGTTTGACTGGAAGTGGAGTGGGCTCTATCCAGGGGAGACTATCCGTTTCGAGTCTTCGCGCTCCAGGTTGTCGCAAGACCTGAAGATGGATTGTCAGGGCACCAAGCCCCAATCGCGCGCGGATCAAACCAGCATCGAACAGGTGTTTACTTGCAAGGCGACCTGGAAAACAAGTTCCCAGGCACGCTCGGTGCGGTACAAGGACCAGATTTTTTCCTGGATCCTCGCGATTGACGACAATGCCGCGGGTGGACCGGATCCCAGCATGATCTCTCCGGTGAGCCATTTGTTCGACCGGCGTTTTGAGCGGAAAATCTCCATCGATGTGACGAAGTCAAACATGCTGGATCAGACCGCCGAGGAGTTGCGAGACCCCGAGACATGCGCTGTCTTGAAAGGGAAATCAGGATTGGCTTTCAGCCACGTGTGCGAGAAAGATCAGTCCTTGTTCGGCGGAGTCGCCGGAGGTCCCGCGGCGTGCGTTCCGGTTGACCCGTCCGCATGCTCAAACTGATCCAGCCGCGTCCGCGGCGCGAATCGCATCGACAAGAATCTCCGGTGTCACTTTGAAAGGCTCGTTGTGGATGGTCTCGCCGGGGGCGCAAGTGCGTTCGGCGATCCTCATCAAGTCCGCATGCGATGGCGCCTTGATCCCGATCGCGGCAAGGTTTGTCGGCAGGCCAACGCGGCGCGAGAAATTCAGGACTTCGTTGAACTCTTGCGCCGGAGTGTTCTCAAGTTTCAACTGAACGAGAACACCGAAAGCCACTTTCTCTCCGTGGTAGAAATCGCGCGTCCCCGGCATTACCGTCAGGCCGTTATGCACAGCATGCGCGGCAGCGAGGCCTGATGACTCAAAACCAAGCCCCGAAAGCAGCGTGTTCGCCTCGACCAGCCTTTCCAGTGCCGGGTTTACTTGCTGTTTGCTGACAGCCCCGGCCGCGTCGACGCCATCCGCCATCAGCGTCTTGAAACAAAGTTCGGCGAGCGCCAGCGCCGATCGCGTGCTGGCTCCGCCGCGCATGTTCTTTACTTTGCCAGCGGCGCACGTCCGTGCCTCAAACCATGTCGCGAGGGCGTCCCCCATGCCGGCAATCAGGAGACGAGCCGGCGCGCGCGCCACGACTTTCGTGTCGACCAGAACCAGGTCAGGATTGCGTTTGAAGACGCGGTATTCAGAAACCGTGCCGTCGGGGTTGTAGATGACAGACAGGGCGCTGCACGGCGCGTCGCTCGAGGCCAGGGTCGGCGCGCTGACAAAACCGATGTCAAGAATCGCGGCAGCCGCGCGCGCGGCGTCGATCACTTTACCGCCGCCGGCACCGACAATGGCATCGCAAGTAGACGCGCGGGCCGTGTCGGCAATGCGTTCGACTTCATCGGCCGTGCATTCACCTGGGAAGGTGTGGACGATGAAATTGATCCCGTGTTGACTGAGGGACTTTTTCCACGTGTCCGCGAGTTGGCGAGCGGCACTGTTGCTGGCGACAATCACCACTGGCCCCCGGAAACCAAGGTACTTCAATTCTGTACCAAGGGACTCCGTGGCGTCGGGCCCCTGGACGTAACGTC
Source organism: uncultured bacterium (assembly GCA_963923405.1). GTDB lineage: Bacteria > Bdellovibrionota_B > Oligoflexia > Oligoflexales > RGVZ01 > RGVZ01. Next base: position 2,286 of record CAWUNT010000034.1, read on the forward strand.
CGGGGGACGAAAAGACTGACAACATCAGTACGCCTTTGCGAAAATCACGCGCTGCTTGCTGGGCTTGCCGGTGAATACGCACTTGCCGGAATCCGTCGCGCCCAGTGCGGCCGAATCCAAGGGTATGCACCGTGCCGTGACTTTCAACGGCTTCAGTTTCGCGTCGATCGCTGCTGTATCAGCCGGATCAGCCGACCAGTGGGAGAGGGCAAATCCACCCTGCGTTGATTCCTCGTCGCCGCCCTTGCCGAAGAATTCCTCGAAGTCGTTCCACGAGTCGATGGTTTTTGTATTGGCCTTCCGGGTTTCGAAAGCGCGTTTGTGCAAGTTGTCCTGGATCTCGTTCAGGGTCGATACGAGTGTCGACAAGAGTTCGCCGCGTTCGACGCTCTTCTTGTCGCGCGGCGTCAAGTCGCGGCGGCCCATGAAGACGCTGTCATTCTGGATGTCGCGCGGGCCGATTTCAAGACGCACGGGAATGCCCTTCTTGATGTGCTGCCAGGTCTTGTCGCCGCCGCGCAGGTCGCGGTCGTCCAGCCAGACTTGCAGGCGCGTGGTTCCGAGGCGGTCTTCGCCGAAATGGAGTTCGTTCAGGTCGCGGCGCAGGCGGTCGCAGTATTCCATGACGGTCTTGCGTTCGTCGTCGTTGCGGAAGATCGGATTGATGACGACATGTTTCGGCGCCAGGCGCGGCGGCAGGACAAGGCCGTCGTCGTCGCTGTGCGTCATGATGAGGCCGCCGATGAGGCGCGTCGACACGCCCCACGAAGTGGTCCACGCGATCTCTTCCTTGCCCTCTGCCGACAGGAACTTGATCTCGGAAGCCTTCGCGAAATTCTGGCCAAGGAAGTGTGAAGTCCCCGCCTGCAGGGCCTTCCGGTCCTGCATCATGGCCTCGATCGTGTAAGTGTTGACGGCGCCGGGGAAACGTTCGCCCGGGGTCTTCTCGCCCTTGATGACTGGCATCGCCATGTAGTCGTTGGCGAATGTCGAATAGACATCCAGCATCTTCAGGGTTTCTTCCATGGCCTCCTTGGCCGTGGCATGAACGGTGTGGCCTTCTTGCCACAGGAATTCTGCCGTACGGAGGAACATCCGGGTGCGCATTTCCCAGCGCATCACGTTCGCCCACTGGTTCACGAGAATTGGCAAGTCCCGGTAACTCTGGACCCACTTCGCGTAACTCGCGCCAATGATCGTTTCCGACGTCGGCCGGATGATCAGCGGCTCTTCAAGTTCGCCCGCGGGCACCAGGCCCTTGCCGTCTGGACCAGCCTCGAGGCGGTGGTGCGTGACGACAGCGCATTCTTTCGCGAAGCCCTCGACGTGTTCGGCTTCCTTCTCGAGGAAACTCTTGGGGATCAGCAGGGGAAAGTACGCGTTGACGTGTCCCGTCTCTTTGAACATGCGGTCAAGAACAGCCTGGATATTTTCCCAGATCGCGTAGCCCCAGGGCTTGATCACCATGCACCCCCGCACCGGCGAGACTTCGGCCAGATCAGCGGCCTTGATCACCTGCTGGTACCATTCGGGATAATTTTCCCCGCGTCGCGGAGAGATGGCGCTGCGTTCTTCCTTGGGCTTGTTCATGTCGGGACAACCTCGTTATTGCGCCGCGGCGGAAAGGGTAAAGCCGGGCATGTCAAAACAGACGGATTTGGCGCTCTCGCAATCGTCGTAGCGACCTGGCTGGTACGTGCCCTGCCCGGCCACTTTTTCCTCGCCGGCTCCAGCGAGCCCGGTCGTCACGGCCGTCGCAAGGCTGTAATCCAGGGTGACTGTCAACTTTTGGCCTTCCGCGACCGCGAGCGTCGCGGGGAACTTGGCGCTGAACTCCGTCCGGATCGACGCGTATTCCTGCGACGCGGTGCTGCTGCCAGCATGGGCCCACGTGACATTATTGTAAGTGTTGCTCGGACCCTGTTGTTCGCCGAGGAAACTCATCGTGATGAAGTTGTAGTTGCCGGCCGGCACTTGCGCGTTCTGGCTGTTCAGGTCGGTGTTGACGGCACTGGTCGACCGGTTGAGGTCGAAGTAGGTGATGCCAGCCGCGGCGCAATCCGCGTCCGACTTGATTTCACCGAACGTCACGCCATCGGATCCGGTCGTCTGGGTGGAACACTTCGGCTCGGCCCAGACTTTCACCGCGTTGCCGCGGTTGTTGCCGTTCCATCCAGAGTCGGCCGTCGCGCCGTCCTTGTCCTCGACGATGATGATCGACTTGAGCTTGACGCTGAGGGCGCTGGGCGCTGCCGTCGCGGACTTGTTGGCGCTGGTCGAGTTGGCGAACTGGACTTTGATGCTGCCGTATTTCGTCGACGTCTCGTCTTTTTTGCCGCAACCGGTGAACACGGATATCGCCGCGCCGATGGCCATCATTTTGACTGCGTGTTTCATGCGGACTCCTGATTGTTTTTGACGCGGACGTTGAAAAACGATTCACAAGTCACGGTAGTATGGGGGAAAATCCGGTGTAACGTCAACGATCCGCTGAAGAGGCCAGTTCATGCCTGAAAAAAACGGGAAAACCCCTAAGAAAATCTCCAGGAAAATCCCAAATGCCGATGCGAAACCCACCTTGAAAGCCCGGTACGGCAGTCCGGCTGATCTGGCGGGGGCGATCAAAGCCGCCCGTGGCCTCATCAAGGCGGATCTGGTCATCAAGAACGCGAAGTACCTGGACGTTTTCAGCGGTGAATTTGCCGCAGGCGACGTCGCGGTCCATCGTGGGGTCATCGTCGGCGTGAAGGATGCGTATCAGGGCATCACGGAAGTCGACGCGCGGGGTCAGTTCATCGTCCCGGGATTCATCGACGCCCATGTCCACATCGAGAGCAGCCTCATGACTCCCGCGCGTTTTCAGGAAGCCGTCCTGCCTTGTGGCACCACGACGGTGATGTGGGATCCGCACGAGATCGCCAACGTCAAAGGCGTCGAAGGGATCCAATGGGCTGTGGACTCCAGTCGTCATTTGATCCAGGACCAGTTTGCCCTCGACATCTTCATCATGGTGCCGAGTTGCGTACCGTCAACGAATCCCGAAGCCGGCCTCGAGTCGGCCGGCGCCGTCTTGCGCGCGGGGGATCTGCGTGCTTTCGCCGGGGATGACCGCGTCCTTGGCCTGGCCGAGATGATGAACTTCCCGGGCCTTCTGGCCGGTGATCAGGACATCATGCAGAAACTCCAGGATTTCGGCGCCAAGAAACGCGATGGCCACTGCCCCGGCCTGACGGGGAAGGACTTGAACGCATACGGCGTCGCGGGCATTCACAGTTGCCACGAATCGACCTCGATCCCGGAGGCAAAAGAAAAACTGGGCAAGGGCATCCACGTGTTGATCCGCGAAGGCTCCTGCGCCAAGGACGCCGATGAACTCCTGCCCATCCTGAACCAGCGAACGGCGCCTGTTCTTGCCTTTTGCAGTGACGACCGCAATCCGGCCGACATCGCCGATGAGGGCCACATCGATTGCATCGTGAACAAGGCCTTGCGCGCCGGTCACGCGCCGGAGGAAGTTTTCCGGGCAGCGAGTTTCGGTCCGGCGCGCGCCTACGGCCTCGACGACCGCGGAGCGATCGCTCCCGGTTACATCGCTGATTTTGTTGTGGTCGAGGCGATTCAGGACTGGCGCGGCGGATGCCGGATCGTCGACGTTTACAAGCGCGGGCAGAAAGTCGACCGGGCGAAACTGGCTGCCGTGAAGGACACGGATGCCAGGTTTTCGGGCTCGAAGAACATGAACCTGAAACCGGTCAATCCCGGTGACTTCCGCGTCCCGAGCGCCGCGAAAGAGTCCCAGAAATCACGCGTGATCGGCGTGCGGCCGCATCAAATCATCACGGACGCGCTGACACTGGCCTTGCCGGTGGCGGGCGGCGCGATCCTTGCTGACGCTGTCCACGATGTTCTCAAGATCGCCGTATTCGAGCGCCATCACGGGACTGGACTTCGCAGCGTGGCTTTTGTCAAAGGCTTCGGGATCAAGTCCGGGGCGATCGCGACATCCATCAATCACGATTCCCACAACACGATCGTCGTCGGATCGTCGGACGATTTGATGGCAGCCGCGGTAAACCGTCTGATTGAAATCGATGGCGGCATAGTCGTGGCCAGGTCTGACGGGACATTTGTCGAGATGCCGCTGCCTCTGGGCGGCCTGATGACAAGCCTCGCCCCGGCGCAAGTCAGCGTGATCCTGCGCCGCCTGAAGGCTGCCGCGAAAGACATCGGCTGTGTGCTGGACGAGCCGTTCCTGCAACTCAGTTTCCTCGCGCTGCCGGTGATTCCGACTCTGAAGATTACGGATCGTGGGCTGGTTGATGTTACAATGTTTGCCGTCGTTCCTGTCGAAGCCAACTGATATTGCCGGAAGACCGGTTTTGGGGTTTGTTCGATGCGCGTCACGCTGAAATTCGCTGTCGTGTTTGTCCTTGCGATTGCCACTTTGCGGGCAGTCGAGTCTTTTGCCGGTCCGGTTCCCGGCGCTGACGTTGGCTCTGCGAAACCAATGCCCAAACCGAAAATGGTCAAGTCGATCCTTTTCAAGCAAGGCACCAGCAAGATTGCCGATCTGAAGACCCTCGACCGGTTCGCCAAGTGGCTTCAATTCAGGCAGGACGTCATCGACATTCGCCTGGAGGGGTTCCACTGCGAGGCTGATCGTAAAAAAGAAGGTGTTTCCAGTGAGGACATGTTGGATTACTTGCTGTTCATGGCCCGGGAGCGCGCAGAGGCCGTGCGCGCGGCCTTGATTGCCCGCGGGATGGAAGGACGCAACTTCCACATCGTGCCCCTGGGCATGGGAGATGACCCCAATGTCTGCAAGGTGATCGCGATGGCCATGGAACCTGAAAAAAAGCCGGAACCCAGGCAAGACGCGAAAGCAGACGCAAAACCGGCCTTGAAAGAAGCCGGCACTTTAGGCAAAAATTGAACACTAAATTTTTGACCTGAATCCAGCCCGCGAAGGATCCTGACGATGCGATCAATGATCGACCAATTGCGAGTTATCGTGGCCTCCGGCCCGGTCGGGGCCGAGGAAATCGCCAGGATCCAGGAACTGGTGCGAAAGAGCCTGCCTGGGATCCGGGCGTCGGGGCTGCATGAGATGCACGATGGTCCAGGTCGTTACATGTTATACAAGGACAAGGACCTCGGTTTCGTGATCATGATGATGGTGTGGGGTCCGGGCAGCAAGACCCCGATTCACGATCACGGGACCTGGGGCGTGGAAGGGGTCCTGAAGAACACGATCGCCGTGACCAGCTACACCCGGTGCGAGAATGATCCCGAGGAGATCGCCCAGATGATTCTCCCGGAGGACAGCGTTACTTTTGTGTTGCCTCCCGACTTTGACCGCCATGTGGTCGAGCATTACGCCGGCGACTGCTCAATTACCATGCACGTTTATGGCAAGGAACTCACTTCCAGCCGCTGTTTTGTCCCTGGTGACGGGTTCAAGGACCTGCCTTTGACCGCCAAGACGATTGCCCTTGATCTCTGACCCCCGCGGCCTCATGATTGGGTCCAACCGGGCCAAATCACGAGAATCAAATCATGAAATTCAGGATGGATTCTGGCGACTCGATCTTCGCCATGGAAGAAGAAGGGCTGACTTACGATGATGTGCTGCTTCTGCCGCAGCACAGCAAAGTCCTGCCCCACGAAGTCTCGCTGACCTCGAAACTGTCACGCAATATTTCCCTGAACATGCCGCTCCTCTCCGCGGCGATGGACACGGTCACCGAAGGGGCGACGGCCATTGCCATGGCCCATGCCGGCGGCCTTGGGATCATCCACAAGAACCTCAGCATCGAAGAGCAGGCAAAGGAAGTCCGGCGCGTCAAGAAGAGCGAAGCCGGCATGGTCATCGACCCCATCACGGTGTCTCCCGACGACACGGTCGGGGATGTCATCGCCGTGATGCGGCGGTTCAACATTTCGGGCCTGCCGGTGGTCGAGCACGGCGGCCTGGCAGGCATTGTCACTGGAAGGGACATCCGTTTCGAGAAGGACCTGAAGCGCCCCGTGCGCGAGGTCATGACGGCCAAGGTTGTCACGGCCCCGAAAGGGACCAGTCCCGAGCAGGCGGTCGAGATCCTGCACAAACACCGCATCGAGAAACTTCCCGTTGTAGACAAGGACGGAAAAAAGCTCGTCGGCTTGTATACGATCAAAGATATCCAGAAAGCCCGCACGCACCCCCACGCGGCCAAGGATTCCGGCGGCCGCCTTCTGGTCGGTGCGGCCGTTGGCGCGGGCGGCGATTTCCGGGACCGGACGGCGGAACTTCTCGACGCGGGATGCGATGTGATCATTGTGGACACGGCCCACGGTCACGCGCAGGGCGTGATCGACGCGGCGCGCCGGATCCGTCACGACTTCCGCCATCACTCGTTTGAACTCATCGCCGGCAACGTGGCGACCCCTGACGCGACGATCGCCTTGATCGAGGCCGGGGTGGACGCGGTCAAAGTCGGCATCGGCCCTGGCAGCATTTGCACGACCCGCGTCATCGCAGGGATCGGCGTTCCCCAGTTCACGGCAGTGATGCTCTGCGCCCGGGCGGCGCGTGACCGCGGCGTTCCCATCATTGCCGATGGTGGCGTCAAGTTCAGCGGCGACATCGTCAAGGCCTTGGCCGGCGGCGCTTCCACTGTCATGGTCGGCAGCCTTCTGGCGGGCACGGACGAGGCACCGGGCGAGATGGTCCTGTTCCAGGGCAAAAGCTACAAGGTTTACCGCGGGATGGGCAGCGTCGGCGCCATGGCGCGCGGCAGCAAGGACCGTTACTTCCAGGCCGATGTCGAGGAAGCCGGCAAACTGGTGCCCGAGGGCGTCGAAGGGCGCGTGGCCTACAAGGGCCCTCTGGCCGGCACGTTGTTCCAGCTTCAAGGCGGTGTGCGTTCCGGCATGGGCTATGTCGGCGCGGCCACCATCACGGAACTCCAGGCGCGCGCGAAATTCATCCGGATCAGCTCCGCCGCGTTCCGCGAGAGCCATGTGCACGATGTTTACATTGAACGTGAGGCGCCGAACTACCGTACGGAAACTTGATCATGACTCATTCGACTCCGGTCAGACACGGCATCCTGGTTCTCGATTACGGTTCCCAATACACGCTTTTGATTGCCCGCCGGTTGCGCGAGCTCGGGGTCTACGCTGAGGTCCACGATCCGGCGCGCCTCATGCACGAGACACTGGATCTCAGTCATCTGCCATTCAAGCCCATCGGCATCATCCTGTCAGGTGGCCCGGACAGCGTCGGCGACAAAGGGGCCCGGTCGATTCCTCACTGGGTGACGCCAGCCTCTGTTCCGGTCCTTGGCATTTGTTACGGGCTGCAACTCCTGGCCCACGTCCACGGCGGACGGGTGCGGGCCGCGGCGAAACGCGAATATGGCCGCGCCCACATGAAACTGCTGCCAGGCGGCGAGACCCATCCATTGATGCGCGGGGTCCCGCGGGATTCCGTCGTATGGATGTCGCACGGGGATGACGTTGAGATGCTGCCTGATGGCTGGACGCAGGTCGCCCTGACGGAGGGCGGTGTCCTCGCCGTGGCATCCCACATTGAGAAGCCCTGGTTTGGCCTGCAGTTCCATCCTGAAGTCGAGCACACCGAGGCCGGACGGGCGATCCTTGAGAACTTTGCCATCGGCGTCTGCCGCGCGCGCCCCGACTGGACCGCCGGGACGATGGTGGAGGAGGCGATCGCGAAAGTCCGCGACGATGTCGGTCCCAAGTCCCGGGTCCTGGTCGCCTGTTCGGGCGGCGTGGACTCAACGGTGCTGGCCGCGGTTGTCGAAAAGGCCTTGGGGCCAGACCGGGTTACGGCGGTTTTTTGCGACACGGGACTCATGCGCAAGGACGAAGTGACGTGGGTTAGCAACGCCCTGCGTGGCATGGGATTGCGTGATGTGCGGGTCATCCCGGCGCGCGATCATTTCATGGCCGGACTCGCCGGGGTTTCGGACCCTGAGGAAAAACGGAAACGCATCGGCCGTATGTTCATCGAGCAATTCGAGATCTTCGCCCGCGACGACAAGAAACATGCGGCCAGTCTGGGCCTGCCGGGATTCTCGCATCTCGGGCAGGGGACGCTTTATCCCGATGTCATCGAGTCGGCCGGGCATGGCGCCGGGGCCAAGGTCATCAAGACGCACCACAACGTCGGGGGACTTCCAGACCGTTTGGCACTCAAACTGTGCGAGCCATTCAGGTTCCTGTTCAAGGACGAAGTCCGCGCGATCGGCCGCGCGTTGGGACTGGCGCCGGAACTGGTCGACCGCCACCCGTTTCCAGGGCCGGGCCTCGCGGTCCGCATTCCGGGCGAAGTGACGGCAGACCGGGTCGCGATCCTGCAAGAGGCGGACGACATCTTCATCAAGGCCCTGCGCAAGCACGGTCTTTATTCCCAGGTCTGGCAGGCTTTTGCCGTGCTGTTGCCGGTCCAGTCGGTGGGCGTGATGGGAGACAACCGGACCTACGAGTCGGTGGTGGCCCTGCGCGCCGTGACATCAGTCGACGGGATGACGGCGGATGTGGGAGAATTGCCAATGGATTTCTTGACCAACGTCTCGCGTGAGATCGTACAGAAAGTCCGTGGCGTGAATCGCGTGGTGTACGACGTCACCAGCAAGCCGCCCGCGACGATCGAGTGGGAATGAACACATAAATTGAATGACCGGGAGGCATGACCATGAAGTCCCGCATTGGATGTTGTCTCGTCGCTTCTGTCACCTTTGCCCTTGTGGCATGGACATCTGGCGCGGCTTTCGCGTCGCCGTTTATGGACCCGTTGGACCCGTCTGGCCGATATTGCGATCAGGGCGGCGACTTCAAGGCCCAGTGTATCCGCACGGCCCGCGATTATGGTTTGACCGGCAACGCCATCGCGCGGACTTGCCAGAAGGCGACGGCATGCTCGAAAGATTGCATCCGTACCGCCTGGGATTACGAACTTCGTGGCGAATTGATGGTCCACGCCTGTGATGACCAGCCGGTTGAGGCGACGGCGCCTTGTATCCGCACGGGGTGGCATGAAGGAATCAAGGGTGACCTTCTCGCCCGGATGTGCCGCAGTGTCCGCACGGATGTGACGGATTGCATCAGGACGGCAGTGAGCGCGGGCTTGACCGTCGAGGAAGTCGTTGCAACGTGCGGTGGAAACACGCTTATCGAGCGTTGATTTCCTCGACGATGCGCCGGTACACGATGCCGGGAGAAATTCCCGGCTGGCCGTTGAATCGCAGGTAATCCTGCGGCCACAGGCGCGGGTCGAAGACCATCGGCACCGGGGCGATGCCGAGAAGCTTGGCGACAAGTTCCGAACAATAAAGAGCCTGGTTGTCCCAGGAGAACTCACGGTCGTAGGGTAAACCCGCGAACGCGTCAGCGAGCTCCATCCGGGGTTCGAACCAGTCGGGGACAGTAACCACGTGCGCGATGCGTCCAAATTTCTCAAGACGTTCTGTCGACGCCCATTCGACGCCAGTCGCCGGGTGTGAGTGGATCCAGCCCCCTTCGAACGAGATGGCCATGTGGGCCCACGGGAACCACGGTTCCAGGCGCAGCGGTTGGCCGTTGACGTCGCGAACTTCGAGGAAAGCGACCTGGACAGGCTGACCCGCCGTGGCCGGGGTGCCGATCCCCGCGGCAAGGCCCAGAAACAGGCCTGAAATCGTCACGACGAGTGATTTATTGATGCGAGTCATGTTCATCATGCGGCGGAACTTAGCTGATTTCGTGGTTCATTTCCAGCGCGCATGCATCCAGAAATACTGGTCGGGATGCCGCCGGATGATCGTCTCCACGGCCGCGTTGAAAATGGTTGAATGGCGCAGGATGTCTCCGGCCTCGTCGGCGGTCGTCTCGAGTTTGATCTCGGGCAGGAATTCAATTTCCATGCGGCGTGTGCCTGGGATCCTGTGCAGCATCGCCGGCA
>CAWUNT010000035.1:0-12190 GCA_963923405.1 uncultured bacterium
CCTTGCCCGAGGAATCAACCAGCCAGAAGGCGACCGATGGATTGACCCCTTTCGGGAGTTGCAAGACCAGCCCCCCGGAAGATCCACCTGCCCCTGCCTGGCCTGCTCCGGCTTTCCTCAGGGCATTGGCAAACCCCTCCCGGAGCTTGGCTTCCATGGACACCTCGACGGCTCCGGAGGCAAAGAACGTCGCGTTCAGCGACTGCACAGACTTAACCACTTCGGATCTGGCCTTTGCCAACCCTGCATCCGGACTATCGACTGAACGTCCGGTTTTGGCGTGCTGATCGCGGAGAACCCGTTCCAGTACTGGCACCGCTTTCTCGTAACCATTGCGCCAGGCCGTTCGCTCAAGATCCTTCAACCCGTCCTGCTTGCTGGCCTCGGAAGAGGCAATGCCCTCAAACCGGGCTGTCATGTCGGACCAATTGATCTCAACACCTTCCGACTCGACAATCCAAGGCTTGGCGTCAGCTTTCCGGCTCACGGCCAAGGCAAAAAATACACAAGACGTTGCCAGGAAAAGTCCGTGTTGTTTCATGATTGTCATTCTCCGGTGTGACATCAGAAATTATTCCACGGCTTACAGAAGTGCCGCAATCGAGGCAACAGTTGCCGGGTTGCCAGCCACGATGCCAGTTTTCTCAAGGTCGTAGGTATGGCTCATACCCGGATAGTTTTGTACGGCCCCGCCCGCCTCTGTCACCAGCAGCGAGCCGGCCGCGACATCCCAAACCTGGAGGCCGTTTTCCCAGAAAGCATCAAAAATGCCCTCCGCGACCAATGCGAGATCCAGCGCGGCGGCCCCGTCGCGACGGATTGCCGGACAATGCTGCGCCACCCGCGCAAAACGATCCACCTCCGGCAGAAGCTTGTCGGGGGCCGTGAAATAAAAACCCGTTACGAGAAAGGTTTTGGACATCGGACGATCCGGACGGACACACAATCGCGCGCCTCCAGACCAGGCACCCCGACCCAACTCCGCAAGATACGACTTCCCGCGGATCGGGTCGATAATCCCCCCCGCCATCACCTTGATGGAGCCGTCCGCCGCGAATATGCCGCGCGCGATGGAAACGCAGAAATATGGATAACCATTTGCGAAATTCGTTGTCCCATCCAATGGATCGACAATCCACACGTGTTTACCCTCAGGACGGTTCCGCGTGCTGGTATGCGTTTCCTCGGAAAGAATGACATCGTCAGGAAAGGTCTCCTTGATCCTGCGAAGGGCTACCTTTTCACTGGCGAGGTCTGCCTCGGTGACCAGGCTGGCGTCACTTTTCGACCGGACTTCCAGACCCGAACGGAACCGGGGGAGTAGTTCACCAGCGCATTGAGACAATATTTCGTCAATAAATCCAGTAATTTGCATAAAACGATTCCCTGGTATGCGGACCCCCGGGGTGTCCCGGGCCTCGTTCGCATTTTATGGTAATGACGCCCTGAAAGGGTTACGAAGTAATAAAGGGGTAAACTAATACCCGTAACCGGAGTCTACAAAGTCGCCATGAACCCGACATTTGATCTTTCCCAAGCACTCGCCACACTCGCAGTTAGCGCCGTGATTGGCTACATCATATTCCGTACTGGATTGTTTTTGCTGCCCGGACGGCTCGCCGCAGCCAACCGCAGCCAGAAAAACGAAGTCCTCAAAGACGCGCGCATCCAGGCAGGGACCATCTGCGAAGATCTCCTGAAACGCGCGGACGCGAACATCCAGATTTTGCGCGAGGATCTCGAGGAAGCTCTTGCGGAACGCAAAGAGGACCTGAAGACCGCCGAATCCGAACTCGAGATTCGCGAACGTTTGTTCGACTCGGAGGAGAACCAGGTTGAAAAACTTGAAAAAGATCTCGAAGTGGCGAACCGCAAGTCCCAGTCCCTGCGCGACATCAACAGCAATCTCGAACGGAACGTCAGCGATGCCGGAGTCTCTCTAAAACGCAAGCTGGAAGAACTGTCACGCACCGACTCGAACGAACTGAAGCTCGCAATCAAGCGCTCCATCATCGAGAGTCGCCAGCTGGAGTGCCAAAAGGTACTGCGAATCGCGGCCGATGAGTTGGCGTCCTCGGGTAAACGGGTGGGACAAAGAATCATCGGACGTGCCATGTCACGCTATGCGCCGGAATTCCCCTGGCCCAAAATGCTCAATCATGTCGAGGTCGAAAGCGCGCGACTGGCTGATGAACTGGAAGCAAACCCGCAGATCCTCTTGGACATCAAGGAGATCGCCGGAATTGAAATCGAACTCTCGCGGCCGGAAAACCCGGAGTTCAATCCTTTGTTGCGGCTTTCCGGTGGTGCTGGCGTTGATCGTGAATCAGCGAGACTAGCTCTTCAAGAACTGTTGGGGAAGGGAGCGTCCTCATGGTCGAAGATCGGCGAAAGTTATGCGCGACATCGTGAGGGCATTGAGCAACAAGCGATCAAGCTGGGACGCCAAGCTGTTCTGGCCCTCCACTTGGATAACATTCACCCGGAGGTCCAGAAACTGGTCGGCTACTTGAACTGGCGAACCAGCTATCGGCAGAATCAATATTTGCACTCGTTTGAAGTTGCCGTGCTTGCCGGCGTCGTTGCATCGGAACTCGGCGTGGATCCATCCGACGCGAAACGCTGTGGCCTGTTGCACGATATTGGCAAGGCACTCGATTACCGTATCGAGGGAAGCCATGCCGTCATCAGCGGGGATTATGCCGACCGTTTTGGTGAGCGGCGAATGATTTGCGATACCGTCATGTCACACCACAATGACCTCGTCCTCGAAACACCGATGGCATACGTCCTCAAAACCGCGGATACCCTGTCGGGCGCTCGCCCCGGGGCCAGGGTCAATCTGGAGGAAGGATATCAAATCCGCTTGAACGCGATCGACGAGGTAATCAGAAGCTTCCCTGGCGTGACCAAATCAGCGATCATGAATGGTGGCAGGGAAGTTCATGTTGAAGTGAACCACAAGCGCGTCAAGGACGCGGACTTGCAGAGGTTGTCCACGGAAATCGCAAAGCGCATCGAGACTGATGTCGCGTTCCCCGGGCAGATCAAGGTGCTGGTCACCAGAAGGTTTGAAGCAACCTCGGTTGCCTAGGAAAAAAATCTAAGGAAGTCCATGAGCGGAATACGCGCAGAACTTGCCGCTGTGCACAAGAAGGTCGCGTTGTATCTCAACGTTGGCCGCTACGACGCCGCAGAAAAACTGCTCAAGGCGACCCTCTCGTCCCACGGATCGCTGGCCAACATTCATAATCTCCTTGGCGTCACTTATCACAAGCAGTCACGGTTTCCCGAAGCCATCCGTGAATTCAAGAAGTCCCTGAGAACCAACAGTAATTTTACGGAAGCAGCTCTCAACTTGTCAGTACTCTTGTCTGATCTCGGACAGTATGAGGAAGCAAGGGGTGTTTTTGAGCAAGCCTTCAAACAAGTGCGTCCGGGTCAGAGGGTTCCTGACCTGGTGCTAGGGCGGATCGCCAATCACCACGTCACCGCCGCACGTTCTTACCAGCAATCGTTCATGACGCAGGAAGCAATAAACGAGTACCGGAAGGCACTTTCAATTTATCCAAAAATGCCAGATGTTCGCCTTGATCTCGGTCGGTTATATTTGAACACGGCTCAGCCTGATAAAGCCTTCCAGGAATTTTCCGAAATCCTCAATGGTGATCCGTCCAACTCCCAGGCGCTCCTGTGGGCTGGAATCGCGCGCTACAAGGCAGGGAAACCTGAGGAAGCCCGTCAACTTTGGCGGCAAGCGCAGGCAGCATCACCGGCCGACCACGGGGCACGTGCCCTGATCAAGGGGGCCGGCGCTTAAAGCAACCATCAGTATCCGGGGGGAAAAGTGACAGACGGCAAGTACAAGTTTGATCCCCGTGAAATCTCCGTTCTGGTCGTAGATGACCAGGACCAGATCCGCAAGGCCATCCGCCGGGTCCTCCAGAAAATGCAGTTCCGGGAAGTATTTGAGGCGACCAATGCCGGCGCAGCGGATGGTACCTTTGGAGCAAAGCACCCTTCACTTGTCATCTGCGACTTGAACCTCGGCGAGACAAACGGATTCGACGTGCTGGAGCGCATCCGGGCAAGGAATCTCGGATCCGACATTCCTGTCTTGATGGTCACAGGCGAGGCCAACCGGGACGATATCGTCAAGTCCGTGGACCTTGGAGCCAACGATTACCTGTTGAAGCCGTTTCAGCCGGAAGATCTTGAGAGAAAAGTCGTCAAACTCCTCGAAGCATTTGTCGCACCTGAACCCTTGCTTCAAAAAATCAGAACAACGGAAAAGCTGTTGCTGGAGGGCGAATACATGAATGCCCTTCATCCGCTCGGGGAAGCCATTGCTATCGATGCGGGTCACCCCCGGGTACGGTTCCTTCACGCTTTTGCCCACGCAAAAACGGGCAGACCTGGCCTCGCGGAAAAAACCCTGGAGAAGCTCATCACAGAACAACCGGGTAACTTTCGCGCGACGGCTCTGCTTGCTGACCTGCGTCTCGCCGCGGGGAGGGTTGGCGAGGCTACCAGACTCATGGAGCAGGAACTCCAGTACAATGGGAAACAACCTGGGCGTCGGGTACAACTCGCGCGAATTCTCCTGACCCAAAAAAAAGCGGAGGAGAGTATAGAGCATTGTCGCAAGGCATTGCTTCTTGACCAGCGACTTGGCGAAGCCCTCTTGACGATGGGGCATGCCCAGGTACTCAGCGGAAACATCGACAAGGGAATTTATTATTTCAAGCGGCTTCGTCGATATCACCTGGATTCACGTGATGCTCTCGAGGCCATTGTCGCAACTTGTGAGCGGATCAAGGACCTCAAAAGGGCGGAATACGCCCTCCGAGATGAAAGGGCCGCCAACCCGGATCATCCGGATGCAACGTTACTTCTTGCAAGAGTCTATCTGATGCAAGACAAACTTGACGAAGCTGTGGCCATCGCCGGAGAACTTACAAATTCGGGCGCGGCTGACGAGGCCAACCTGATCATGGCAATGGCTGAAATCCGGAATGGCCGCGCACGGGAAGCCCTTGCCGCACTAGAAAAGATCAGAAGTGAAGGGGACCGCGCGCACGTATTCCGGTTGAAAGCCGAGTTGCACCTTCAACTCGGCAATCCGGCGCAAGCTGCTATTGAGGCGGGAAAATCCTTTGCGGCAGAGCCATGGAGCGAGCAAGCTCTGTTGCTTCAAGCCGCTGCTTCGAGCAGGACAGGCGAACATGCGAAGGCCTGTTTTATTCTTCTTCGCGCTTCCATGCTGGGCGCCCCACCTGACACGACCGCTGATGACTTTGCGGCCTCGCGTAAAAGCCTGGAGGACCGTCGAGACGTCGCACGGGCCAATGCCTCCGCGCGCGTTGCCTCCTGACCGCCGATGGTGTTATACGGAGTTCATGACTACTGGACTCCAATATCAGAAATATCTGGACTGGCTTGAAGACCGCGGCCAGGTTCATCCACGATTCGCCGTGACCGACGAATCCCGGGACAAGAAGAGATTCAAGGCCATATTGGTCCACGGAATACCGGATAGTATCGGGCTGCACGATGCCCAGTCCCAGCTCTTGTCGCGCATTGCCACGGCCTGCGGGTTTGACCCGGATCAGACCACGATCCAGTCAGCCAGCACCCTCGAGGGTGGAATCACGAGTCTCGACTTTACGGGTACCGAACTGGTGCTCACCTTTGGTGACATGGCGTCGCAAGCATGGGAACGCCTTGCCGGGACAATCGATCTGGACAGTGACATCGTCATCTACGGACCAACAATCGAAACCCTTGAGGCAAGTCCAGCCGAAAAAAGGGATCTCTGGAAAAAACTGCAAGCACACAAGGCACCCCAAAAGACTGTCACTTGATGTTCCCGCAAGGAGTTTTCGTGACGATTAATTTGCTTGCACGCGTCTTTTTACTCCTCGCCATTATAGTCTCGTCAAACAGATCGCTCGACGTTCGCGCACAAGGAACAACACCTGCGGTAGTTGTCACCCAACTGGGAACGATCAGTCCGGCCAGCGTCGACACGCTCGAATCGGCCATGCTTCTTGCGAAAGAGAGGAACGCACTTGCCCTTGTCATCGAGCTCGATACCCCCGGGGGGCTACTTGAGTCCACCCGCCGCATGACGCGGACCATCCTGAATTCGCCAATTCCGGTGATCGTCTGGGTCGGCCCCGGTGGCGCCAGGGCCGCGAGCGCCGGGTCGTTCATCACAGTTGCGGCCCACATCGCCGCCATGGCCCACGCGACAAACATTGGCGCCGCACATCCCGTCAGTGGCGCTGGCCTGCCAACCAGCCCGGACAGTCAGGACGGGAAGATCGCCATGGAAAAAGCCCTAAAAGACGCACTCGCGATGATGGAATCCATCGCCACAACTCGAGGGCGAAATGTCGAGATGGCCCGTTCATTCGTTCTTGCGTCTGAATCCATCACCGCCGAGGAGGCGGTCAATAACAAAGTCGTTGATCTGCTTGCGGACTCGCTCGATGAGTTGATGTCGAGGGTGGAGAATCGACCTGTCAAGCTTGAGTCGGGAGAGACGATTAACTTGACGCTGAAAGGCGCGCGAATCATCCGTCACAAGAAAAACGCGCGCCAGACAATTCTGGAGATCGTATCAGACCCGAACATATTTTATCTTCTGTTCCTTGCTGGAGTCATCGGACTTGGCTTTGAACTTACGCACCCGGGGGTCATTTTCCCGGGCGTGGCGGGCGCTATCTGCCTCCTTCTCGCTCTGGTTGCGATGTCAGTCCTGCCCGTCAATTACGGCGGACTTGGCCTCTTGCTCACCGGCATCGTGATGATGGTCGCGGAAATTTTTGTACCCAGTTTTGGCGCGCTTGGAATCGGCGGCATCATCGCGTTCGTTCTGGGCTCGCTGCTGCTTTTTGATCCAGCAACAGGAATCGCCGTGTCGCTTTGGGCGATATTGCCTGGCGCAATCGCGATTTCCCTGGCTCTGGCATTCCTTGCCCTTGTCACGCTTAAAACCCTGCGCTCCCGGGTCACGAGCGGGCAACAGGGAATGCCTGGCGCGAGAGCCGAGGTAATCCGTGATTTCACTGAAAACGTCGGTCAAGTCAGGGTTAGCGGTGAAATCTGGACGGCCGAGTTGCCTTCAGGTGAAACTGCGAGAGCGGGGGATGAGGTCAAGATCATAAAGGTCGTAGGTCTTAAGGTGTATGTGATAAAAAATACGCGGGAATTTTAATCATCCGGGAGGGCTCTCGTGGCTTCAGGAAGTTTTATCTTGTTCATGCTCGCTGTTGCGTTTCTGGCGTCTTCCGTCAAAGTGCTTCAAGAATACGAACGCGCCGTCATTTTCCGCCTGGGCCGTGCCCTCAGTACCCCGAAAGGACCTGGACTTATCATCCTAATCCCCGTCTTGGATCGCATGGTGCGCGTTTCTACCCGCACCATCACCATCGAGATTGAGCCGCAAGACGTCATCAGCCGGGACAACGTCAGTTTGAAGGTCAGCGCTGTTCTCTACTTCCGCGTGATCGATCCATACAAGGCGGTCATCAACATCGAAAATTACATGTACGCAACATCCCAGCTTGCGCAGACCCACCTGCGTTCCGTTCTCGGTCAGCATACGCTCGATGACCTGCTGACAGAACGGGACAAGATCAATGACCAGTTGCAACAGATCCTCGACCAGAACACCGATTCGTGGGGAATCAAAGTCGCCTCCGTTGAAGTGAAACATATTGACTTGCCACAAGAGATGCAGCGGGCAATGGCACGTGAGGCGGAATCAGAACGGGAACGCCGCGCCAAGATTATCAGTGCGGATGGCGAGCTTCAGTCCGCGGCAAAGCTGCGGGAGGCGGCAGATACGCTTTCACAAAACGCAGTATCGGTACAATTGCGCTACCTGCAAACTCTCTCGGACATCTCCTCGGAACACAACTCCACCATCGTATTTCCGATCCCGGTTGAGCTCCTGAAGCCTTTTCTTGAAGGTAAGAAGTCCTGAATGCTTGTCACGGGGATTTATTGAATAAAAAAACCCCGGACCTTGCGGGTCCGGGGTTTTCTTTTGCGACATTACGGGTTGCCTGAGTTGTCCTCGTACTCAGCATCGACAACATCGGAGTCAGGTTTCTTCTTGCCGGAGTCACCACCCTCCGACTTGCCCGCCTCACCAGCAGCCTGGGCTGTCTTGTAAAGCTGCTCGGCGAGCTTATGCATCTTCGACTCAAGTTCAGCGCGGGCTGCCTCAATCACAGACGCATCTTCGGAATCAAGCTTGGTCTTGGCAGCGGCCACAGCGGACTCTACTTCACCCTTGAGATCCGCGGGGAGCTTGTCGCCGCTCTCACGCATCATCTTTTCGGCCTGGAAGATCATCGAGTCCAGCGCGTTGCGGGCCTGGATTTGCTCACGCTTCTTGCGGTCGTCCTCCTTGTGAACTTCAGCATCCTTCACCATCCGGTTGATCTCGTCTTCGCTGAGCTTGGTCGATGCCTGGACAGTGATCTTTTGCTCCTTGCCTGTGCCAAGGTCCTTCGCGGAAACGGACACAATACCGTTGGCATCAATGTCAAATGCGACCTCGATCTGCGGAACACCTCGCGGTGCCGTAGGAATGTCAACAAGGCTGAAGCGTGACAACTGACGGTTGTCACGAGCCATCTCACGCTCACCCTGAAGCACATTGATCTCGACGGAAGTCTGGTTGTCCGCAGCGGTCGAGAAAACCTGCGCTCGACGGGTCGGGATCGTGGTGTTGCGCTCGATCAGTTTTGTCATGACACCACCGAGGGTCTCGATACCCAAGGAGAGAGGCGTCACGTCGAGCAGAAGGACATCTTTCACTTCGCCAGCGAGGATACCTGCCTGAACGGCTGCGCCCACCGCAACGACTTCATCCGGGTTAACCGTACGGTTCGGCTCCTTGCCGAAGAAATCCTTCACTTTTTGCTGGACCAGCGGAATGCGTGTCGAGCCACCGACCAGGAGTACCTCATTGACCTGAGCGGCTTGGAGGCCGGCGTCCTTGAGGACCTGACGGCATGGGGCCAGGGTCTTCTCGACAATGTCGCCGATCAGCTGCTCAAATTTGGCGCGGTTCAGAGTCACGTTCAGGTGCTTTGGACCAGTCTGGTCCGCTGTGAGAAACGGCAAGTTGATATCTGTTGACTGTGCCGAGGAAAGCTCGATTTTCGCCTTTTCAGCGGCTTCCTTGAGGCGCTGCATCGCCATCGGGTCTTTGGAAACGTCAATGCCCGTGCTTGCCTTGAATTCTTTGACCAGGAATTCAATCAGGACTTCGTCGACGTTGTCACCACCAAGGTGGGTGTCTCCGTTGGTCGCGAGCACCTCAACGACATTTTCACCAACTTCCAGAATCGAAATGTCAAAAGTACCGCCACCGAAGTCGTAGACAGCGATTTTCTCGTTCTTCTTCTTGTCCAACCCGTAAGCGAGAGCCGCCGCGGTAGGCTCGGCAACAATACGCTTCACATCCAGGCCAGCGATCTTTCCGGCGTCTTTTGTGGCCTGACGCTGGCTGTCATTGAAGTAGGCTGGGACCGTGATGACGGCTTCCGTAACCGACTCGCCAAGGTAATCTTCTGCCGCTTGCTTCAACTTCGCGAGAACCTTTGCGGAGATCTCGGGCGGAGTGTGCTCCTTGCCATCGACTTCGAAGACAGCAAGATTGCCACGACCTTTGATCACCTTGTACGGAACCCGCTTGGCCTCTTCCTCGCGCTCGCCGAACGTACAGCCGATAAAGCGCTTTGCCGAATAAATGGTCTTGTCAGGGTTGGTAACCGCCTGACGACGGGCTGCAGCCCCAACGAGGACGTCCCCATCCTTGGTAAAGGCGACCACACTTGGCGTTGTCCTCTGACCCTCGGCGTTTGCAATGATTTTGGGCTGACCCTGCTCCATGATGGCAACCACGGAGTTAGTAGTCCCCAAATCGATTCCGATGACTTTGCTTCCCATATGTACCCCATTTCATTATGGATTTTTTACATTTTTCAGAGCGCTCAAGGCGCCTGACCGGGTCTGAGACCTTCCTGCCTGACCGACCTTGCATGCAACTTAAGGCCGAAAAGCCTGGTGTCAACTGAAACGTGATAAAATTTTTGCAGGAGGACTGACGGCCCATGCATGAATTAGCCTGCCCGACCTGCGGGACATCAGCCCAGTACGATTTCAAGAACTACCTTCTGATCTGCCCGTTCTGTTCGGAAACCTTCCGGCATCACGTCGAGACCGGGGAAAAGGAACCTTTCCACGACCACTACATCGTCCCGAATACCATGGCACCCAAGGCCGTCCGGGACATGGTGATCGAATGGCTCAAGCGCCTCCACCACACGCCTTCGAGCGTCGACAAGGAATACGTCGTGGCGTCCGTCCAGGGCCTCAGCATCCCGTTCTGGGTGATCTCACTGGAGGCCCATACGGAGTGGTCTGGACTGGCCCAGCGCCGCAACAAAATCCAGGATCATGGAAACGGAGCGGACTTCCTGAAAGAAGCTGGAAAATTCCGCAGGACATACCGGTGGGCCATCAATGCTCGCGACAACATTTGCGAACTCTGGAATATCGCGCGGTTGCATGAACCGAAAGAAAAAATCAAGATCAACTGGGACGGATTCCCGCTGGATTCAACATTCTCGCGCGGGCACGTGGAAAAACCCCAATCCGACCGCTCCGCATATGACGCGAAGGAACCATTCGAGTTCAAATTCGCGAACGGACTGCCAATTTCCGGGATCGAAGTCGATGAAGAGTCCGCGATCAGGCGGGCATCACAACAAGTTGATCATTACCATCACCTGATCGCTGGGCAATATGTTGATTACCTGGTCAACTGCCGCACCGAAATTGAAGTGGCGGGCATCCAACTGATTCACCTGCCTTTCTGGCACGTTACCTACTACTACAGGCCACAATCTGCCCTGCGTCATTTCTACAAGCCGTCTGTGAAGAACGTACTCATCGAAGGCTATAGCTCCGGCGTGCTTCACGGAGAACTTGCCATCACCCGCAAAGACAAGATCGGCGTCAACGCTATCGTTACCGGGATCGCCGCCATTTTCTTGTTCATGATGGGCGCCGCGTGGCATCCGGCTTTCTTCCTTGTTGCGGCATTTTCCGGGGCCATCAGCGTCGCCAGTCTTTACATGAGCGCACTGAAATCGAAAGGCACACCCTTGCCGCAGTCGGCCGTTCATGGTGGCACATCGACTTTGCCGGTTGAACCGACAAGGGTCGAAGCCGCGTAAAAACTGAATCCGGCCCAAACAAGAAACAATCCGGCAACCCTGACCGCAGGGCCAGCGAGCGCGGCATCCAGTCTCGCAAGCGCCGCTATTCCTGAAAGGCCGGACGCATGCCGTGCGACGCCGATCATCACGGCAACGACACTGTCGAAGTGAATCAGATCCCCAAATCGCGGGCCGACGCCACAAATAAAAATCGAGAAGACAAAGAAGAGCTCCAAGAGGGGCAAAAAAAAGACGTTGGCCACGATTCCGAAAGAACTACTGATCCCAAAAAAAACAGCCATGGCCAGCATGAGCAGCACTTGTCTCAGACATGCTCCTGACAGCGGTAACGTTCCTTTCGCCAGAGGCCGCACAAAAAGCACGATCGTCCATGCCACCCAGCTGAGCAGGTTTGACCGGCTCAAAAAGCCAACCGGCCAGAAAGTAGCCTGAAGCAAAAACGTCGAAGCAATCATCGCAGATGTGTGAAGTCTCGAACCCGCCATGGAGACGCCCTGGGCGACCACAAGGGAACAAACCGCCCTTTGTACGGGCGGGTCAAGTCCCGCGACGAGACAGAATACAGCGACTGCCATCAGCGCAAGAAGGTCGGGTGACAATGCCCGTACCCTGCCGAAAGTGATGCGGCCAGGGAGCAACGCCCTGAAGATGTTTGCGGGTAAAAGAAAGATTGCCCTGAAAATCCGATGCACGAGGGTAACATGTGAGCCACTGACAACAATGAAGTGAAGAAGACCGGTGGCGCGAAAGGCCTCGAGGAGCCCACCACGTTCGTTGGTCGAAACACCAAGTAGCATGGCCTTCAACCACGGTCCTGCCGAGGGACCGAAGGATTCGAAGTATCTGATCATGCGTCTGCGTAGCAAGACAAGCAGGCTCTGGCTGCGTCCGGTTTTCCGCATGTTATCTATTTCGCATCGAGG
>CAWUNT010000036.1:0-11910 GCA_963923405.1 uncultured bacterium
TATCGTCGGCAGCGTCAGATGTGTATAAGAGACAGGCCAAGAAGTAATTCCAAAAAATTTTTTTTCGCGTTCGTCGCCGGATTGATTTCCATGTTCGGTGACATGGGCGACGCGAGTGCCCAGGAAGTACGGTTGAAGGACCTTGTCCAGATCCGCGGCGTACGATCCAACCAGATTCACGGCCTGGGCCTCGTGATGGGATTGAATGGCAGCGGGGATTCCAAGAAATCACTGGCGACCAACCGGGCTGCCGCGAACCTGATGTCGCGTCTCGGCATGCAGATGAAGGAAGACGAAGTGGTCGCCGGGACGATGGCGGTGGTGATGGTCACCAGCGAATTGCCGCCGTTCGCTCGCAATGGCGATCGCATTGACGTCAAGGTGTCCACGGTAGGCGACGCGAAGTCCCTGGCTGGCGGCAACTTGATGATGGCTCCTCTCAGGGCTGCCGACAGCCAGATTTACGCCGTCGCTCAGGGCGCGATCCTGATTGGAAAAGCCTCTGGTTCAGGCACGCAGGTCCAGACCGTCGCGGTGATTCCCGATGGTGGAGTTGTGGAACGCGAGACGAAAACGGATTTCGCGCGTGACGGTGTGATGACCTTGACGATGAAAGATCCCGACTTCACGACCGTCCAGCGTGTCTGTGACCTCATCAACTCTCATTTCCGGGGATTCTACGCGGAGGCGACGGATCCTTCGGCTGTAAGTCTCAGGATTCCCGCGTCATACGCGGACAAGGTGGTGGAGTTCGTGTCAGAGCTTGAATCACTGAAGGTTGTGGCCGATCGCGCGGCGGTGGTGGTCCTTAACGAGAGGACCGGGACCGTCGTGATGGGAGGCGATGTGATGGTCAGTCCGGTCAGCATCTCCCACGGCGACTTGTCCATCAGTGTTGGCAACGCGAAGTCAAAGGATGCCACTTCGCCTCAGCATATTGTCGAAGTCCAGGGGACCACGGTCGCGTCGCTGATCAAATCGCTCAACGCGATGGGCGTAAAACCCGAGGACCTGGTGAGCATCCTCCATTCCCTGAAAACAGCCGGCGCGTTGAAGGCCGACTTGAGGGTGATGTGATGGACAAGATCGCCGCGTCAACGACAATTCCCGTTCAGCCGCAGGCCCAGGCACAGGCCCAGCGACGGGAACTCGCGAAGATTCGCGAGTCTGCCCGGGAGTTCGAGGCAATTTTTCTTGAGACGATGCTGAAGACCATGCGTGACAGCATCCAGAAAAGCGGCCTTATCGATGGCGGCAATGCCGAGGCGATGTACCAGTCGATGCTGGACTCGGAATACGCGAAACAGATGGCTGCCCAGGACATGACCGGAATCGCTGGAAACATCGAGAAGCAGTTGCTGGCCTCGGCCGGATACAAGACTGACGCGGCGTCATTGCGGACCCAGAAACTGCAGGCCATGGCGGGGTATCAATCCGTATCCAAAGGAAAAATTCCCTGAATTGTGCGGGATGAAAAGTCCCGGGGCCGGGGTCCAGGCCCGTCCAGTCAGCGCGGTTGATTGTTTCACCGCCTGAAACAGGGGACAATGACAGTGGAGGTGCGAAAAAATGGAAACGCGCAGAATTGCCGGCAAGCAAGTCCCGGTGGACATCGCGGGATCAAACGCGGCTGAATTGACCGGAAAGACAGGTCAGGCAGGAAAGACCGGGAAATCCAGCACGGCGGAAAGGGCTACCGACAGCGCCAACGCTGGTGCCGCCGCGCGTCCCGGAATCAACGTCGCCTTGTCGCCCAAGGCGCGCGAACTGGCTGATGCCCGCAAAAAGGCATTCGACATCGCGAAGGGCACTCCGGATGTCCGCGAGGATCGCGTCGCGGAATTGAAGCGCCAGATCCAGGCCGGCACTTATCAAGTTGACCCGGGAAAAATCGCCGATGGAATCGCGCGTGAGGCGCTGCTCGAGTATCTCGCGGAATCGGATGGAAAGCCCGGAATTTGATATTTCCACCTTTGATGAGGTTGATGTGTCATGAGCCAGTCTTCGCGTAACGCAAAGGCAGTCGACAACCTGGTGGAATTCATCACCGGGTTCCGCCATGAGCTTGGCGCGATGGCATCGCTTTACGGCCAGTTACCCGCGTTGATCGATGCCGAGCACGAGGCGGTAACGTCGGGCAACTTCAACCTGGTACGCGAAGCGACCGGCGCGAAGATGGCAGTTTGCGACTTGATCGCGTCAACGCACGAGAAGCTGGTCGAGCTTTCTCGCCAGTTGCCGCGCGTCGCCGGGAGCCTCACCGGGCAGACCTGTGAAACACCAGCCACCCTGTCGGCATGCCTGACCTTGATGGTGGACCTCGCTGACGCGGTTTCCCGCGACGGTACCAGCAACCCCGTACAAGCCTTGACTCGCGACGTATTGCAGAGGCTACTCGCCGGAAGTACGTCCAGCCTCGCGTCTTTTCTTGAGATCGCGGAATCCGTGAAGCCGCGCATCGAGGCGAACCGTCTCCTGCTCCAGAAACTCTCGAAGAGTTATCAGGACAGCTACCGCTTCTGGATCGAGATGGCTGCCGAGACGCAGTCTCCTTATGACGCGCGCGGCGTCCAGAAATCGTCCAGTGTCGCATCGGGAATCAGGGTCAAGGCGTAACCATAACCCTTTGTTGTCGAGGGCCCCATGTCGGGTCTGTTCCGGACATTGAACATCGGCAGTGAGTCCTTGTCGGTCTCCCGCATGGGCGTGGACACCGCGGGCCACAACATTGCCAATGCCCAGGTCGAGGGCTATTCCCGCCAGCGCGTGAATGTCAAGGCGCGTCCCCCCCATGAGAAAGGCGGCGTGTTGCTGGGCGCCGGCGCTTATGCCGAGAGCATCGACCGCGCGCACGACCAGTGGAACGAGAAGCAACTCAATCGCGCCAGCCAGTCGGCAGGCGCCGCGTCGGCTCGTCTGACCGCATTGAAATCCATCGAGGGATTGTTCAGCCCCGACCTTCAGTCCGGCGTCGACCTCGAGATGACAAAGTTCTTCAATGCTGCCCAGGACCTCGCCAACTTTCCCGACGACGTCACCATCCGGACATCGTTTCGCGAAGCCGCTCGCAGTCTGGCGCAGTCCTTCCAGCGAGTCGAGAATGGCCTCGAAAGGGAACAGCAGGACCTCAACCAGAAAATCGCCTTCGAAGTGTCGAACCTTGACGACTCGATGAAGCAGATCGCGCGCCTGAATGCCCAGATCCGCGAACATGAGGTGCTGCCCGGTTCCCACGCGAACGATTTGCGTGACGAGCGCGATGGCTTGCTGCGTGACATGAGTCGCAAGCTCGATATTCATTATTACGAGGATCAGCACGGCATGGTTTGCGTGCGTGGTCCCGGCGACAGCATGCTGGTTGACGGCGTCATGGCGACGCACTTGTACGTCCAGCCGAACAAGGCCAAGGGTGGCCTTTTCGACGTGATGATCGAAGGCGCGGAAGGTGGCATGGATGTCAACCTTTCCAGTCAGGTGTCCAACGGCGAGATCGCGGCGATGATGGATGTCCGCGACAAGGTCATCACGGGCCTCAGCGCCAAGAACAACCAGCTCGCCATGAGCGTTGCCAACAGCATCAATGACGTCCACCGCGAGGGTTTCGGCCTCAATTCCTTCAAGGAAGTCGCGGGGCGCAACTTGTTCAAGATCGGCGGCGATCCCAGCCGCCCAGCGGCGTCCCTGACCCTTGATGACGCCATCGAGGCATCGACGGACGCGATCTCCTTCGGCAGCACGCCGATGGCCAGTGGCGACAACGTGGTCGGCAACCGCATCCTCGCCCTGAAGGACCAGAAAATCCTGGATGGCCGGGCAAGTTTCCACCAGTTCTATTCGGACATGGTGGGTGGTTTCGGGACAGAGGTGGTGCGCGCGGAACACGTGCAAGAGGCCGAGGAAGTCATGGTCAAGGACCTGCAAAACCGTCGCGAGGCGGTCAGCGGCGTGTCGCTTGACGAGGAAGCGACCAGTTTGATGCGTTGGCAGGCGAACTTCGCGGCGTCATCGAAACTGATCACCACTGTCGATGAGATGCTTGACACCGTTCTTGCCATGAAGCGCTGAAGTTGACTGAGCGCGCTGGGGGTTTGTTGTGAGGGTGACGGACAGACATCGTTATGACATCGTCGGGACGCGCGTCGAGTCATCGAAAGAAATCAACGCGAAAGCGCTCGAGACCCTGTCGACCTTGCGGAAGATCAACCGGGTGTCGGACAACCCGAACGGCGTCGCGGGCGGCATTCACCTGAAGGATCGCATCAGCTCGAACGAGCAATTCCAGAAAACGATCGAGTTCTCGAAGGGAATGCTGGAGCGCAGCGAAAACGCGCTGGCCGGCATTCAGGAGAACATGATGCGGCTCAAGGAACTTGCCATCGGCATGGCGAGTGACACCTATGACCACTCAAGTCGTCTGGCCGCGTCCGAGGAAGTGCGGGAGATCCTGAAGGAAGTTGTCCAGCTGGGCAACACGACCTTCAACAACCGTTACGTATTTTCCGGATTCCGCAGCCAGACGCCATCGCTCAGCATGGACGGCAAGTACCTTGGGGATGATGGCTCGCTGGTTCTGCAAGTCGGGGAGAACCAGTTCCAGCAAGTGAACGTCCAGGCTCGCGAACTTTTCGAGGCCAACGTGGATGAGCGTGCCGCGGGCCACACCAACATGGTTGACACCATTGAGCAGTTGCTCGCTGGTTTGACTTCCAACTCGAAGGACGGGATCCGTTTCGCCATCAGCGAGCTGGATTTCCAGTTGGAAAAGACGGCCAATTTTCAGGCGAAGGTCGGCAGCATCGTAACCGGGCTCAACGGCGCGGCTGAACGGGCGTCCCGCAACGTCGAACTGGACAAGGGGACGATGTCGACGGTGTTTGATGCCGATATCTTTGAGGCATCATCCGATTTCCGGAGGAGTGAGGCGGTATTGCAAAGCACCCTTCTGGCATCCACCAAACTGCTGCAGCCGTCCCTGTTGAATTTCCTGCAGTGAATCTTCCGGCCGGGGGGCGTTTGGGTTCCCGGGGTTTTGTGAAGTAGAATAAGAAGAGACAAAGCGCCGTTCCGCCGGTTCCTGCCATGGTGCCAGCGGACAACCAGGGAGGGTAGGCGTGCTGGTACTTACCAGAAAAGTAGGCGAAGGAATCGCCATCGGGGACGATGTCAAGATCCTGGTCATGCAGATCAAGGGCAAGCAAGTGCGCCTTGGCATCAAGGCCGGACCCGCGACCATCGTGCATCGCGAGGAAATCTACCAGCGGATCCAGGAAGAGAATCGCCGGGCCGCTGTATCCGACGAGAGGGCCGTCAATCAGGCTTCCCAGCTGATCGGGCCCCAGGACCAGACGACCACTCGTAGTCCGCTGCGGCGCCATGTCCGGCCGCCAAAGCCCTCGGACGAGTGATCTGCCGGCGGGAAATGACCGATAAGTGCTTGAATTTTGTTTGTGGTGTGCGTTAGAATTCAGGATAGGCAATAAGATTTATTGGTTTCAGAGACTTTGGGCTGTCGCTCGACGCGAGAGGAGCATGCCTTGATTCAGGTCAAAACAACTCGATTTGGCGAAATTGAGGTGCGGGAATCCGACGTCATCGAGCTGCCCAGCGGCTTGATCGGCTTTCCAGAGCTGACAAAGTACGTCCTTCTTGATCACGACAAGGAATCACCGTTCAAGTGGCTCCAGTCGTTGCAGGATGGCGGCATCGCGTTTGTTCTCATCAACCCGCTGCTGTTCAACCCGGACTACACGGTCGAGGTATCGGAGGCCGAAGTTGGTGACTTGAAATTGACGTCAGAAGAAGACGCCGTGATTTCGGTCATCGTGACGATGCCGTCGAACCCCCAGAACATGACCGCGAACCTCAAGGCTCCGCTGGTGTTCAACCTCAAGAACCGCCGCGGCAAGCAACTGATCCTCAACAACCCGGCTTACACGACCCGTCACAACGTGATGGAAGAGTTGAAGAGGCGCGCGGCCGAGATCGACGCGGCCCAGGCGCAGCAGGCGATCGAAAAAGCAAAGGTCGAATCCACAGCTCCCGTGAAGGAAGCAGTCGGTTCCACCAAGACTTCCAAGTCCAAGTCGACGAAGAAGCGCTGATCGCGCGAGTCTCGTATCTGTGATGCTGAATCAGCCGGTTACCCAGTCCACGGGGAAACCGGCTGTTCTTTTAAGGCCTGCCTGAAACAGCCTTTCGAACTGTCGAAAGAAACTTTGCTCGCGGCAACTTGTCAGTTTGTGCCTGCCGATCCGGTTCACCGGCAGGATTCCGCGCAGGCTCGACGTGACAAATGCCTCGTCGAATCGCGGAATCTCATCCGATTGGACCGTCTGGACGTCAGATCGGATCCCGGCGCCGTTCAACAACTCCAGCATCCAACCCCGCATGATTCCTTCCAGGCCGCCACTGCGTCCGGGCGGGGTGATGATTTCCAGAAGGTCTCCCTGCCGCCCGACAAAGAAGATATTTGACGCGGAGCACTCCACGACCTCCCGGTCCTGGTTGATCCACAAAATGTCGTCAAATCCTTGTTTCCTGGCCTTCCCCAGGGGTGCCGCCGCGGCAGCGTAATTCGCCAGTTTCGGCATGGGATCGCGCCTGGTGTAGCCCAGGTCCACTGGATGCAGGGAAATCCCTTCGTCCCGCGCCTTTTTCTGACTTGCGGCCCAATCCCCCGGGGGCGGGGTGACGAAGGCGTACCATACGGGCGCGGTGCCGGCTGGCGCTGGCACGCCCCATCCGCTGCCACTGCTGACGAAAATCCGCACAAACGACCGGGGCAGGGCGAAGGCCGCCACCAGAGACTTGGTCGCGACCGCCATGCGGTCCAGCGCCCAGGGCAGTTCAATGCCCAGGGTCTCGCATGAAAACTCCAGTCTTGTCAGGTGCTTGTCCAGATGCAGGATGTGGTCGCCAAAAGCGCTCATGGACTCGAACGCGCATTCACCGTACAAGAACGCCCGGTCCAGGGCAGGCACTGTCCACTCCCCGGAGCACGGCTGGCCGTTGATCGCGAAAATACCCCTGTTTTCGGCAACAGAATTGGTTCGGGGATGTTGATTTTGTTTCATTGAAATGTTAGAAATCCGCGCGTTTTTTAATATTATAATCCGGAACGATCATGTCGCAAAACTCATCCCGACAGAATCCAAAAGTTCACATGATTTCGCTTGGTTGCGCACGCAATCGCGTTGACTCGGAAGTCATGCTCGGATCCCTCCTGAAAACCGGGTGGCAGATCTCCCAGGAAGCCGAGGGCTCCAATGCCATCATCATCAATACCTGCGGTTTCATCCAGTCCGCGAAAGAAGAGAGCATCGACCAGATCCTGGCCGCCGCGGCGATGAAAAAAGACAACCCCGACCTGAAAGTCGTCGTCGCGGGTTGCCTGACGCAACGCTACAAGTCCCAGCTTGCAAGAGGCCTTCCCGAAGTCGACCTGTTCATCGGTACCGACGAGTTTCCGCGCCTGCCCGAACTCCTGGCGGCCGAACTTCCATCGGGATCCGTTTTCGCGCGCCGTACGCACTACCTCTATAACGAATCCATGCCTCGCGTGAACACGCTCGCCCGTCACTCGGCCTATGTCAAGGTCGCTGAAGGCTGCCAGCACAACTGCGCGTTCTGCATCATTCCGGCGATCCGTGGCCGCCTGCGTTCGCGCCCCCTGACCAGCGTCGTCGCTGAAGTCGAGCAACTCGCCCGCGAAGGCGTAAAGGAAATCAACCTGATTGCCCAGGACCTTGCCGCCTACGGACGCGATCGTGGCGAGGAGGGGCTGCTTCCCCTTCTGCGCGCCTTGGCCGCGATTGATGGTATCGACTGGATCCGTTGCCTTTACATGTACCCGGAAAACATCAGCGATGAATTCCTCGAGTTCATGGCCAGCGAACCGAAACTCGTAAAATACCTGGACGTTCCCGTTCAGCACGGCAGTGACCGCGTCCTCAACACGATGAATCGTGGTGTGACACGCGCCCAGCTGGCAGAGACATTCGCGAAACTTCGCGCTCGTGTTCCGGGGATCGCCATCCGCACCTCGGTCATGGTCGGGTTTCCGGGCGAGACGGACGAGGACTTCGAGGAACTCAAGGAGTTCGTCGCAAGCCAGCGTTTTGATCATCTTGGTTGCTTTTCTTATTCCCAGGAAGAAGGCACCGTCGCGGGCCGCATGAAGGACCAGATCGACGAGGAGACGAAAGCCCGTCGCCTCGACACGATCATGCGCCTCCAGAAGGAAATCTCCCGGGCGAATCTGGTGAAATATGTGGGCAAGGAAGTCGATGTGCTGACGGAAGGCCCCAGCGACGAGTCCGACTTGCTGTGGCAAGGCCGCATGTCGACCCAGGCTCCGGAAGTGGACGGGGTCGTCTTGATCAACGACGGTCCGGTTCGCAAGGGTGAAATCCAGAAAGTCAGGATTACCGACGCGTTTGAGTACGACCTTGTCGGTGAAGTCATCGACCCGGACGGGGATGGCGTCGGCGCGAAGCGCGGATCAGAACTGGGCAATGCTCCACTGCAAGCCTAAGCCCGGACGACTGTCTGGCTTTTGCGGGGCAATCTCGACGGCGCGCTGGCGGGGATCGAGTCCCGTGCGAGGGCCCGAGTCCACGACGAGAACCAGATAGCCACCGAGTGCGGTACCGCCCAGGAAACCGGCGGCGGCGCCGGTCGTGATGTAATGGATTTTTTCTTTCGGTTCGCTGGTGAAAGCGAGCAGCGCCGCGCCAACACCTGCTCCGAGCGCGGCAGAGTAGCCGGCACTCGTAAACACGGTCTCGAATTTTTCCTCGGTAGCGACGTCAGCCCGGGCCGTCCCGACCCAAATCATTGAGGCGATGTTGAAGACCAATGCCGCGGCGGCGATGTGACGGGACAGCGGTCCAGATAGACGTTTCATTCGGGGAGTCCTCCGCTATAAAAATATTGTATCGCCTTGGGGTTTTTGTTACAAATCAGCGTCGTTCCGGAGTCGGACGAAATCCCCGAACACTGAAAAAATCAGTTAAGCACGAATTAATCGTTAACTCTTCCCACATCGAAGCTCGACTTTCCGCTGAGATTTCATACCCATCCAAGGCCAACAACCTGATTTCCCAATAAATTCGTTTCAGAGAGGCAATAGAGAGGTTCCATGTCTACAGACACCCCGACCAAAAAGCGCATGAGCAGGCCAGCCGGGCAGCATGCCAACACAAATGCCCACGGTGACGAAGCCGCGGCCACAGCTGCGACCTCTGGCCAGGAAGCTGCCGCGACGGAACGTCCGGCCCCGCGTGCTCCCCAGCAGGAAGTCCCTGAAATCAATTTGAAAGAACTCAAAGAGCGCAAGATTCCTGACCTCAGCCGCCTGGCGAAGGATCTCGGTGTCGAAGGCGCCAACAGCATGCGCAAGCAGGAGCTGATTTTCGCCCTCCTGCAGGCCCAGTCGGAACGCGGTGGCGTCGTCTACGGTGAAGGCGTTCTCGAGACCCTTCCCGATGGTTTCGGCTTCCTGCGCGCGCCGGACTACAACTACCTGCCGGGTCCGGACGATATTTACGTTTCGCCGTCCCAGATCCGCCGCTTCAACCTCCGCACGGGTGACACGATCTCTGGCCAGATCCGTCCACCGAAAGAGAGCGAGCGTTACTTCGCGCTTCTCAAAGTTGAGAAGGTCAACGGCGCAAGTCCTGAACTTGATTTCGAAAAGATCATTTTCGACAACCTGACCCCTCTGTACCCCATGCAGAAGTTCAAGATGGAGTACGCGAGCGAGAACTACGCGACCCGGATCATGGACCTGCTGGCTCCCATCGGCAAAGGCCAGCGCTCGCTGATCGTCGCGCCGCCCCGCACTGGTAAGACGGTGCTCATGCAGAACATCGCGACGGCCCTGGCGAAGAATCACCCGGAAGCGATCCTGATCGTCCTCCTCATCGACGAACGTCCGGAGGAAGTGACGGACATGCAGCGTTCGGTGAAGGGCGAGGTCATCAGCTCGACCTTCGACGAACCGGCCCAGCGTCACGTCCAGGTCGCTGAAATGGTTATCGAAAAGGCCAAGCGCCTCGTCGAGCACAAGCACGACGTCATCATCCTCCTTGACTCGATCACCCGTCTGGCCCGGGCCTACAACTCCGTGGTTCCGCCAAGCGGCAAGATCCTGTCCGGTGGTGTTGACTCCAACGCCCTGCACAAGCCGAAGCGTTTCTTCGGGGCAGCCCGGAATATCGAAGAAGGTGGTTCGCTGACCATCATCGCGACGGCCCTGATCGACACCGGATCCCGCATGGACGAAGTGATTTTCGAGGAATTCAAGGGTACCGGTAACATGGAACTCCACCTCGACCGCAAGCTGTCGGAAAAGCGGGTGTTCCCGGCGATCGACATCAACAAGTCCGGAACACGGAAGGAAGACCTCCTGTTGCCCAAGGAAGTCCTTAACCGCATGTGGATCTTGAGGAAACTGTTGGCTCCCCTCAACACGGTGGACGCGATGGAGTTCCTTTTGGACAAGATTGAGAAGACCAAGACCAACGCCGAGTTCATCCAGTCAATGAACGGCTGATGTGAACGGCTGATGTGAACGGTTGACGGATTGAGGCAGGGCGTTGTAAGACGCAAGGTCCCTGCCTGGCAGGTAGAACGATTCAGATCGAAGGATGAGAGTCATGAAAGAAGGAATTCACCCGGAATACCACCAGGTTGAAGTGCAGTGCGCATGCGGTCACAAGTTTACGACCGGATCCGCTCGCAAGGAAATTCACGTTGAAATTTGCAGCGCTTGCCACCCGTTCTTCACCGGCAAGCAGAAACTGATGGATACGGCTGGTCGTATCGAGAAGTTCAAGAAGAAGTACGGCAAGAACTGATTGTCGGTTTCTGACAGCAGTTTTTGATTATCAGCCATGCTCAGCTCGATGCTGGAAAAACTCGAAGCCGTCGAGCGTCGATTTGTCGAGCTCGAGCATTCGCTGTCCCGGGAAGGCCTTGACGGTCGCGAATTGACGCGTCTCTCCAAAGAGAGGGCGATCATCGCGGAAATCGTCGAGGCCTTTCGCCATTTCCGGGACCTGCAAAAGCGCGAGGCCGGTGCCCGTGAACTCCTCGCCGAGTCCGACGCGGACATGCGCGCCATGGCCAAGGCCGAACTAGATGAACTGGGTCCCGAGCTCGAAAAATCTGAACGCGAGCTTGTCCTGCTGACTCTGCCCAGCGATCCCAACGACGCGAAGAATTGCATTGTGGAGATTCGCGCCGGTACCGGCGGCGAGGAAGCCGCCCTGTTCGTTGCCGACATGCTGCGCATGTACACGCGCTACGCTGACACACGCGGGTGGCGTACAGAAGTTTTGAGCTCAACCCCGGCGTCTGCTGGTGGGTTGAAGGAAGTCATCATGATGGTCGAGGGCCAGAAGGTCTTCAGCCGGATGAAATTCGAGAGCGGCGTGCATCGTGTCCAGCGCGTTCCGGCGACAGAGGCTCAGGGACGTATTCACACGAGTGCGGTTACGGTCGCCATCCTGCCCGAGGCTGACGAGGTCGAGGTCGACATCAATCCGTCGGATCTTGAAATCTCCGTATTTCGTTCATCCGGCGCGGGCGGTCAGAGCGTCAACACGGCTGACTCCGCGGTCCGGATCATCCACAGGCCGTCAGGCATCGTCGTCGAGTGCCAGGACGAGAGATCCCAGCTCAAGAACAAGGAGCGCGGACTCAAGATCCTCAAGGCCAGGCTGCTTGAGAAGGCCCAGGCCGAGCAACATGCCCAGATCAGCGCGACGAGGAAAAGTCTCGTCGGCAGTGGAGACCGCAGCGAACGGATCCGCACCTACAATTATCCCCAAGGTCGCGTCACGGACCACCGCATCAACTTGACCGTTTACTCGTTGCCGGATTTCATGAACGGCAAGATGGACGAAG
>CAWUNT010000037.1:0-11855 GCA_963923405.1 uncultured bacterium
TGTATAAGAGACAGTCGGCGATGCGATACGTCCCGGCGCTGTGCCACGCCATGCGGATGAAGAACGGCCCGTAGTGCCCGTAGTCCGCCGGCCACCAGTCCTGCGAATCCGTCATCAGCGCGAACAAATCCTTCTTCACCGCCTCGAGGTCCAGTTTCTTGAACTCCTCGGCGTAATTGAATTTCTCACCCATGGGATTGGACAGTGCCGAGTGCTGGTGCAGGATCTGCAAATTCAATTGTTTCGGCCACCAGTCGCGATTCGACAGGGCCGCCGCCACCGTGTGCCTCTTCTCACCGTGCATGACCGGACATTTGCCTTCACCGTGTGCCATCGTGGACTCCCAATTTTTTGTCCAACATTTGTTGAATCATTTTCAGGCCGCATTGCGGACGGCCGCGAAGAATCAGGAATCAAATTGTAACACGGAGTTCAAAAATTCGAGGCAAGCGAGACTGTCCACGACCGCCCGGGCAGGGGAACGCCCCAGGTGTCGGAGTAACCGGTCTTGCCGGTCGCGCCTGAGGACGTGACATAGGAAGTTGACATCGCGTCGGTGAAGTTGTTCACGGCGATGCCAAATTCAAAATCAATTTTGCGCGGACACCACGAAGATCCTTCATCGTCGCAGCGCCAGCGCGCGTCGATCGCCGCGTCGTGGATCCACCACGGCGGCAGCCGGATGTCATTCGCGACGTCGCGGTAAACGATCCCCCGCCGGCGTGAAGTCAGGCGCGCCACCACCGACCGCCAAGGCCTGCGCCAGAGGGGCTGCGCGACAGTGAACGCGCCCTGGTCAGCCGGCACACCAGGCAGCGCCAGGGATTCTCCTCGCGCGCTGCGCGAGCGCATCCACACCCACGAGGCGCCGAACCGGGTCGCGCCGGCCGGCAACACGCGAATTTCCTGCTCTGCCGCCAGGTCAACTCCCGTCACGGAACTGTTGCCCGCGATGTTGATCGCGCGAAAACTCGAGATGCTCGACGGGACAATGACGATCTGATCTGCCGTATCATCACGGAACGCGGAAACATGAAGGGCCGTCGATCCGTCTTCGACCTCATAACTGGCGCCTGCTTCCGCATGACGGGCGGTTTCAGGAACCACTTCGGGCGAGGCGATGACGCGCGCGCCGTCACCCTCTGATTCAAGCAACGAAGGCGCGCGTTTCGAGTCCGCGACCTGCGCCCATGGACGGATGATTGCCGCGCGTCCGGCCTTCCACATCAAAGACCGGCCCGGCATCCACATGGACCCGTCGGTTGTTTTTGCTTCCATCCTGACTTCCGCCGATCCGGACAACGATTCCGCGTCCCCAGCCCTCGCGGACACGACGGCGTGGTCCACGCGACGCGAAAGGCCGCGACTGGAATCGTCAATCATGGCGCGCGTGACGCGAGAATCATCGCGACGGAGATCGATCCGGCATGAAATCCAGGATCCGCCGCATTCCCCACGCCATCCGGCGCCGAGCGTAACGGTTTTGACTCGCAAGTCTTCCCGGTCGCGAACGACCAGGATGCTCGCCGCGGGATCGTCCGTCACGCGATGGTCGTCAATGATGCCCGCGTTGATCTCCACCGCGTTTTTATTTCCTGACGTCGCGGATTCCTTTGCGCCGCCGAAGGCATGTTCAAGACTGACGCGGCCGATCACGAATTCGTGGCGCTCCCGCGCCCTGTCAGAATCCGTGGAGGTCGACAACAAAGACGGAATCCCCTGGCGGGACTCATTCCAGATGGCAAAACCGCGCCAGGTTCGCGGGCCCGAAACGTATTCCATCGCGGGCATCGCGAAACGAGACACACGGTCATTGTTCGCGCGTCGCGCGACAAAATCGTCGCCTGCGTTCAGCGGCGTGCCGTTGTCGTCGTGGTAGCGGTAGTTACCCCGCGAATTCAGCTGGCGCACATACAGGCGCCCGCGCGCGCTGCCTGCGACGTCGTCAAACCTGCTGTCACCGCGCAAAGACAGCGTCGATCCGGATGGCTCAGAAAACGTAACGCCGATCCGTGAGTTCGTGTTCCCGCGATCATCTGGCTCAAATATCCGGAATCGCATCGCGCCACGCAAAGCCACGGCTGGAACATCGTGCGGAGCGGCGCCGGCACTGACTTCCACGACATCAAACGCGGGCAGGTCGATTTCCTCCGCAAGGGGCAGCGCCGCGTAGGGATCCGCCACAGGCTGGTCATCAATGAAGAGGCTGGTGTAACGGGCGTCCTGGCCGCGAACGCGCGGCAGACGGAAACCGAAAGCCGATGGCCGCTCAACTGGCGCGGCATCATACGCGCCCTGACGCCGCAAGTGAGACGACAAGTCATCCTGCGACGCGCCATTGGGAAAAAATCGCATGCCGGAACCGGGATATTCCATCCGGATTTGATCCGGCCGCCGACCGCGGACGATCACACGATTGGGATCGTCATCTGCCGTATCTGCCTTGCCTGCCGCCGCGGCGAGTGACATCGACAACAGGAATCCAGATGCGATCACGGAAAAATTGACGCTCAGGAAACGGTAATCAAGCATTCAAGCCCGGAACTTTCAATTCCTGTTGAGCAGGACAAACTGCATCGGATTGACCTGGCCCGCGCGCCCCGGAGTTTCCAGTTGGTAACGCGCCGGATTGCCTTTCGATTTTCCCTCGCCGTTCACCGGATAGACCCACATGAGGGGATTGCGTCCGTCACGGTCACCGATCACGAGGTTCGAGGATTTTTCGTCAAACGCGAGTCCGTAAAATCCACTCCCGCTGCCCTCGAACGTATGGATCGCCTGCATGGCACCCGACATCAGGTCAAATGAGACGATTTTCTTTTTGCCTGAGGTTTGCACCGCGGCGAACGCGAAACTTGCCGCGGTCGTCGCGCCATCCTTCTTGACTGGAGTCCCGCCCGTCACATGCCCGTTGGAGAAAACCTGCGTGATCGCAAGGTCCGACGCGTAATGCGTCTCACTGCGGTAACCGAGCTCGATCACATCAAAGTACTCGATCCCTTTTTTGCACTGCGGGTCCGCGCTGAAGCACAGGCTCAGCATCGAAATCCGGTCGCCATTCCGGATAAATCCGGCCGGATTGCTGAATTTCAGCGGCAGGCCGTTCACGCCGGCCCTCGTCTCATCGAGATCGACTTCAACATATTGCCCCGGGCCAACGCGTCGCCACCCGAAGATGGCCTGCGTGCCGTTGGCGCGGTAATACGGGTCCAGTCCCTGATGCAGCGCGAAAACATAGTCATCGGTCGACTTGCCTCCGGAATCCTTCACAAAATCGGAGAAGAGTTCCCCTCCCTTCACGACCAGCAAATCGACGGGCCGGAATTGCCTCGCGGAATCCGCAACATCGCGCGCGAATTCCGCGGGAATCAATGCCACCGCGCCGCGTGGCTGGGCCGGGTCAAATTCGACCAGTTTCCCCGCCGTATTGAACGCGAGCAGCCAGCGAATCCCGTCCGCGTCGCGAAACACCCGCAGGGCATGCGGATCGCCGTTGCCTGCCATCGGTGTTGCCTGCTGGGTCGTGCGGCCGAACGAAGTGAAGACGCTGAAATTCAGTTGTGGCGCGCGTCTTGAGAAGAGCGCCAACCCGTCACCACCCGGCGCCAGAATGACATCTCCCGACTCACCGCTGGCCACCGGGCACAGCCGGTCCGTCGCGACATCAAGAGCCCACACGGTGCTGGATGAGTATGCGTCGTCCGTGGTCACCGTCGCGACGACGCCACCGAACCCGCCATTTCCAAGCAGCGAAGCCACAGTTCCGGAATGAGTGACCCGCTCGCACGCCTTGGCGTCATCAACCAGGAACGTTCCGTTTGAATCCGGGGATCCGCCGCCTCCCGCTGGAATCTGCGCGCAGGCAAGGGCCATCAAAGGCAACGCGAAACCGAAAAACCGAAACTCGCTGAACCGCATGTAAGGTCACCTCCCCAAGTACTCCCGGCGGGAACCGGGGCCTCGACATTACCCCAACCGCGGGAATCCAGATGATGAAAATCAACGTCCATGCCGGCCTTACTGCCTATTTTTTAATCAGACCTCTGTCGCGTGCTAAATGCCGCGCCGCGCGCGACCACGGGTTACGCAAGTTCATGTTAAAATTGAGTTTCCGCGGTGTTCCCATTCCTGAATCAACCCAATCGAAGGGGATTTCAAATGCGCTTCAACAAAATCATCTTGAGTTCACTTGTCATGGCTGGATGGCCTCTCTGTTTCGTGGCGGGCTGCACCAGCGACAAAGCTGCCACCGGCAAAGGCGCCGAAGAGGCGGTCAACGCCAACCAGAAGGAATTCGAGGCGTCGCGGGTCATCGAGCGCGTCGGTGGCCTGAAGGAAACGCCAAAATGGGCCAACGGCATGGAACCCATCATGGAAGAGAAGGGCAATGTCATCTATGTCCAGACGCTCACGATGGACGGAAATTCCCGTCCTGAAGCCTGCCTCAAGGCCGCCAGCGACATGGGTCGCGCCGAGTTTGTCCGTCAGATCAAGGACGGCATCACGGCGGCAGGCCAGGTGACGGAAAGTTCCGCGTCGGGTGATGTGGCCATCGAGAGCAACATCGCGTACCTCAGCAACTTGAAACTGAGCGGCGCCAAGATCACGGAGCGTTACTGGGAAAAGGTCGAGGAAAGCGATGCCGGCCGCAATCGCGTCCTTAAAGTCCGCTGCGCGACAAAGGTCGCGATCCAGAAGTCATTGCTCGACCAGCAAATTCGCAAGGCGACCGAGACAAACGCGACCAATCCGGAAATTCGCAAGAAACTTCTCGATGGCCAGAAGGCGTTCCTTGACCAGATCGCCAAGGAAGGCGCCGCCCCGGCCGAAGGCGAGAGCGCGCAGTGACAAACGCGCGCTGGCTCAACGCGACTGTTCTCTCAGGATCACTGGCAGTGGTTCTGGCGGCTTGCTCCGCCAGAACCACGTCAGTATCGTCTGCTCATGAAGCAGCCACGGTCGAGCCGGTCTCCGCGGCCGGCCCCCAGGACTGCCTCACCTATCTCGATCAAACTCGCGCCAAATACGAGGCTTCCGCTTTTTTCGGGTTTGGCGAGGGATCAACACCTGACGACGCCGTCAATCTGGCGTCGGCCGATCTGGTGCGCCAGATCCAGACACGCGTTTCCTCATCCGGCGTTTCGCGGGAGTCCAATCGCGACGTCGAATTCACCAGCCTGACACAGTCGACGGTCGACGCCATGTTGACTGGAATGGACGTGGCGCGCCGTTGCCGGGAGGGATTCCGGTGGCAAGCCGTGACACGCCTTGAGAAGGCTGTCTTTTTCAAAAACATCCAGGTCCGCGTCCAGCCAATCATCAAGGAGGCCGCGGCCCTTGTCGCCACCATGGAGTCCAGAACTGTTTCTCCGCAAGATTCCCTGGGCGCGGCGACCCGTGCCCGCGCCATGATCCGTAATGATTTCATCCAGGCCCGTGACTTGCTGGCCGTTTGCCGGACGCTCGGCTCGTGCGCGATGACGGATGACGCGGCATTCGCGGCGCTGGAACCGGCCGCGTCGGCCGTGTTCGCGCGGTACGCGTTCGCGCTGCGCCCCAAAGACGATGAAGCCGCGGCAGTGGCCGGAGTTGTCTCGCGACTTCTGAGCGAGGAAGGATTCGCGATAAGCAGCGCGAATGACACCGCCGGAGAGGCAGGACTTTCTTGCCAGCGCAAGGATTTCCCACCCATGGCCAACACGGGGTACATGGTGACGGAAGTCATTTGCGGCGTGACTTTCAGCACGTCCGCGCGCGAAGCCGTCGCCGGACTTACCAGGACGTTCCGCGGCAACGGCCTTGGCGAAAATCGCCAGGAGGCCCTGTCCGAGGCCCGTCGCAAACTTGCCCGCAAGGACAACGGAACATGACACCACAACACCGCTGGCAGGATTTCAAGACATCCATTTTCAGCGTCATGTCGGCAGAGGCCACGGCCGTGGGCGCCGTGAACCTGGCTCAGGGATTTCCCGACTTCAACGGCCCGGAGGAAGTCATCCAGGCCGCCGCCGAAGCCATGAAAAAAGGCCTGAACCAATACGCGCCCGCGATGGGAATCAAACCCCTGCGCGACGCGATCAGCCGCAGGTACGGAAAAATCTACGACCTGAAATACGACGCGGACCGGGAGGTTACGGTTCTCTCCGGCGCCACCGAGGCGATCTGGTGCGCCATTCAGGCGTTTTGCGGCCCTGGCGACGAGGCCATCGGGATCGCGCCGTTTTATGATTCCTACCCTGCCGCGTGTCACGCCGGCGGGGCGACGCTCAAGACGGTCGCGTTGCGGCCGCCGCACTGGCGCGTCGACGCGAATGAGATCGAGCGACTCGTGACACCAAAAACGAAAATGATACTCGTCAACACACCGCACAATCCGACTGGCCGCGTCCTGACCCGCGACGAGATGGAAGGCATCGCCGCCGTCGCGCGCAAGCACGACCTGATCGTCATGTCGGATGAAGTGTACGAGGAGATCGTCTTCGCGCCGGCCACGCACATCCCGATGGCATCTTTACCGGGAATGCGCGATCGCACCATCACGATCTCATCAACATCGAAGACGTTCAGTTTCACCGGTTGGAAGGTTGGCTACGCCTGCGCGCCGGAAAAACTGACGGAAGGCATCCGCCGTGTGCACCAATTTACGGTGTTCTGCTCGGCAACGCCACTGCAGCATGCCATGGTCCGGGCGTTTGAGCTCGGTGATGATTACTACCGCCAGTTCCGCGCGGATTACCTGACGAGGCGCGATACGTTGCTGGCTGCCATCCGCGCCGCGGGTTTTGACGCGCCGACGCCCGAAGGCACGTATTTCATCTCTGGTGGATACGACAAACTCGCGCCGGCAACGGACGATTTGCGATTCACGCTGGATCTCGTCCGTAACAAGAAAATCGCGCTGATTCCCCTGTCGCCGTTCTACCTGCCCGGCGATCCCGTGACGAAAGAACTTCGCCAGGTACGGTTCGCGTTCTGCAAGACGCCTGAGACGCTGGCCGCCGCGTCAAGAATCCTTGGAGGCCTTTGATTTCTGGACGCCATGTTGCCCATGAGGGA
Organism: uncultured bacterium; assembly: GCA_963923405.1. GTDB lineage: Bacteria > Bdellovibrionota_B > Oligoflexia > Oligoflexales > RGVZ01 > RGVZ01. Next base: position 7,057 of record CAWUNT010000037.1, read on the forward strand.
GTTGTGATACCGGTTCGATCGGAGGAACAGATGCCAGGATCAATGACGCGTTTCCAGGTCCTTCCGGTTCTCGCGATTCTCGCGATTGTCACGATCACAGGCGGCGTGACGTTTGCCTGCAAGAACAGGGTATCGAAAAAAGCCTCGTTGTTAAGCCGCAACGACGAAGTTCGCTTCGCGTTCAACGCGGCATCGGGCGACTTCGAGGTCCGCGTATCGCCGTCGCTGGCTGAGTCCGCCGGAAACTTGCGCTACTTGATCGGCCGCAGCCAGCCTGACCGGGCAGTCGATTGCGACGACACAGGCGAGGGATCGTGGCAACCCGGGACGACGCGCGGTACGGTAAAACTGTCACCGGGGCAGACCGTCTACCCGTTGACGGAAGTCGGCAATGAAATCTGGTTGCAATCCGCCGACATGGAAGCCGCCAGCGCGCCTTTCGGCAAGGTTTCCGCGGCCGTTCTGGATTCCCGCGGCAGGACACGCCGCGAGTTCACGGCCGAAACATGCGTGACAGCGTCAACAGACAACGGCGCCCTGGCGGTAACGGAAAGTCTGGTCCAAAACGGTTCCGAGTCCGAAGTCGCCATGGGATGGGACGGCGGCCCTGACGCGGGAGAGAAGTCCGACGGATCCGCTGAAATGCGTGAATACGTTGCAGCCTGCACAGCAGAAATGGGACCGGTGCCGGGCCTCGATTGTTTCGGGCAGGCTCGCGTCGTCCCGGTAACCGTGACAACGGCAAATGGCGTTCACGCGGTGACGGACGTTGATTACTCGAACGGCATGCAGTCGTGCGACAAGCCCATCATGTTGCAAAACCAGTGCGCGCCTTACTCCCGTTTCGCTACTTTCACCACAATGGCCGTCAAGGGGAGGGAGCCGACGCGCTGGGCATACTTCTGCCGGCGTTATACTGCCCGTCCCGAAGGCAGCCGGATCTTCGACGACGTCAACATGATCGGGCACAACCCGAACACGGGGGCCACGTGCTTTTTCAATTCCAAGTTGAATGGCACCACAGGGGTGGAGGTCAGCGCGGTTGACGCCAGTCCGGCGAATCCAGCGCCAGCGTCGACGATCCCGAACCCCGGGGCCCCCGATGCGCTCAAATTCTGGTATCCACCTTATATCAAGGGCGGCGGAGTTGCCGTCGAAACAGTGGAGAATATCCGTTGCACGCGCTGTCACGACAATGATGCCTTCCTGAATTCACCATACGTAGCGCAGGCAGGGACCCTGCCGTACGGAAAGTACTCGGATCCGGACAGTCCCTATTACGCCGTGATTTTCGATAAAATAAGCGAGTTTGAAGAGTGGCGTCCACGCCACATCACATCTGACGCGGCCGGTGCCTGCACCTCTTGCCACCGGATCGGAGAAAACTCGACTTGCAAGTACTTCGCCGATTACGCGGCGATTCCCGCCAAGAGCGCGTACGCGGGGATCCTTTCCGACTTCGGCAAGAAACACCCGTGGATGCCACCTGACCGCGAGGATGACGGCTCTCAGGTGCCCGATTCTGTCAATCAGGCACTGGAAGCCATTCACAATTGCTGCGATGGCAGGGGAAATGCCTCTTGCCAGTTCGCTCCTGTCCCGCGGTGAACATGAGTCTCGATGCCTCAACGCTCGCCATCTGTCTGACCCAGGCCGCGATCACCGGCATCTGGGCATGGACCGCGCGTCACGCCGGACACTTGAGGGTCTTGCCGTCGGCACGGGAACTTTCCACATCCGGGCGGAGACAATGGCCGCGCCTGAGCATCCTGATTCCAGCGTTGAATGAAGGCACGACCATCAGGGCCGCGCTCGAGACCATCCTCAAAGTCGAATACCCGGGTCTTGAGATCATCTGCGTCAACGACCGTTCAACCGACAACACGGGAGCAGTCATTGACGAAATCGCCGCGCGCGATCCGCGGGTCAAGGCAATCCACATCAAGGAATTGCCGGCGGGATGGCTTGGCAAAACGCACGCCCTCGATACGGCAATGGCCGCCGCATCCGGGGATTTCATCCTTTTCACGGACGCGGATGTGCATTTCGAGCCCGACGCGCTGAAACGCGTCGTGGCAGTCATGGAACACCGCCGCCTCGACCACCTGACGTTGATGCCCGACATCGAGCCGGCTGGATTCCTCTTTGACGTGGCGCTGATCCAGGCCGGATGGGTCCTGTTCTTCTTCATGGATCCGACAACGATGGGCACGGACGATTGTCGCGCCCCGATGGGAGTCGGCGCCTTCAACATGATCCGTGGCGACCTCGCCCGGAACCTGCAACCGTTCAAGCGTTTGCGCATGGAAGTGATCGACGACGTCGGACTTGCCATCCTGGCGCACCAGTCCGGCGGCAACGGCGCGATTTACGCGAGTGGGTCCGCGGTCTCGCTGGAATACTACGCGAATTATGGCGCCATGGTCCGCGGCCTGGAAAAAAACGCTTTCGCCTTGTCGCAATTTTCTGTCGCGAGATCCGCGCGAGACAACTTGTTCGTCATCCTGGCTCCACTGGTGGCTTTTGTCTGGCCTTTGTTTCGCGGGGACATGACGTTGGTCAGCGCTGGCGTCACATTTGCCACGGCCTGTTTCCTGCAATACAGGTCTCTCGGGACATATTCCGTGAACCCGCTACTGATTCCCGCATTTCCCGCCGGCATGATCCTTTGTGGCTACGCGGGGCTGCGGTCCATGATCCAGACCTTGCGCAGGGGCGGGATCAACTGGCGCGGGACGTTCTATCCACTTGATGAATTGCGTCGCATGCAAGTGACCAAAATGCCCATCGAGAAAAGGGTCAGGAAAAAATGAAGCGCGCGTGGTCCATATGGCATGGATTAATCGTAGCAGGGACTTTTCTCGTGACGCTGCACTGGTATGGTCTCCTCCCGGAAAGGATTCCGGTTCACTGGAACTTGAAAGGGCAAATCGATGGCTACGGACCGAAACCGTTCATCTTTGGAATCCCCGTTTTGATGCTGGTCATCCAGGCAATCCTTGGTGCCGTCGCGCGGACATTCGAAGCGAAAAAAGGAAACAGAAACGCTCAAGAGACGCGGCGCGCGATGACATCCATGGCCTCCATCACGACGGGCACGCTCGTTTTCCTTGCCTTTATCCAGGGAGTGATCATCACGACGGCTATCGGAAAAAACCTTGATGTTCCCAGGTTGGCATCCGTCAGCGTTTCCCTGCTTGTCATGTTCCTGGGCGGCCAGATGCCGGGCCTTCCCAGGAACCACTGGGTGGGAATCCGGACGCCCTGGACGTTGATGTCCGACCATGTCTGGAATGAGACCCATCGGCGTGCAGCGCCCGTCATGCGTTGGGCGGGCTTTGCGGGCGCGGCACTCACCCTGACGCCGTGGCCATGGACCGGCGTGATCGTGTCCGTATGCGGCGTGATTTATCCGGCATTTGACAGTTGGCGGATCAGCGGGGCCGCGCCGCGTTGATCTTGAGCCACTGGTCACGATTTTGGACGGCCTGGATCAGGATGCCGTCAAGGTCACGCTGGATTGAATGCCTTGGCACCCAACCCAGCCTCGTGCGACTGCGCGTCAGGTCAAAAGAAAAATGTTCCCCGGCGAATGGAATCATCCAAGGACGAATGAAGGATGGCCTGCCACGCATGCGCGCGACGAGCTGCGCGATGTGCGCCCCGATGATTGCCCACTCCGGCGGGATTTGCACAATCTGGGTCGCCTTCCCGCCGAACGCGGTGCACGCGCGCGCGTGGATTTCGCGATATGTGATTGGCGTCGGCTGACCGATCAAAAACTTCTCGCGCACACCACCTTCCATGGAGACCTCAACGGATTTCCGCTGGCGCTTGTCCGCAAGTTCCTGCTCCGCCTGGGCTATCAGCTCGCCACCGGCGCCAAATTTCTCCAGGACCAGCTTGTAAGAGGTAACTACGTCCTCAATATGGCAATACGTAAGACCGCGGGCAGGAGATCCCGGATAGAAGTATTTTTCCGGTCCATAGTCCGCGCAAAGCTCAATCCACTCGAACAGAGGCACAAGCTCGCACCAGTCGGAATAAACCGCGGCCAGGATCAACTGGACAACGGGTTGCCGGATGATTGACTGGTCAAGAAGGCGTTCCGCCTGAACCTTGCTGCGAGGATATTCCCACAACCCTGCTCGCGGGCTGTTCTCATTCTGGCGCCCTCCCGGGATGACCGGAGCCAACGTCGCCATGCTGCCCGTGTGAATGAACAAGCAATCCCCCGGCGCATCCTTCGACACCAGTTGCAAGAGCCTCTCAAGGCCCTGGTTGATACGCGCGTACTGCGGGTTAGGCTCGTTGGTGAAATCGTAATAGGCCGCCAGATGAATGACCGCGTGCAAGTTTTCCGCGATCTCCGGCCGGCGATCCCAGGCCTCGGTCAAGGATGTGAGGCTGCCGATATCGACAACTTCGGCGACATCTCCAAGGTACATGTCGGTGATGGGAACCCGGTCCATGCACCAGAACCGGAATTTGTCGTTCAGGGCAAAACGAAGATGCCTTCCGATGAATCCGGCCGCCCCGGTCATCAGAATCCATTTTTTGTTCTCAATCCGGTTGCCCACGACCTCGGTCCCTCAGGCTTTTCTTTTCTTCCCCGGACGTGGAACCAGAAATCCCGCGCCAGCCTTCAAGATTTTATCAGAAACCGATGGAAAGAAACGGAACAAGCTCGCCGCGACCTTGTTGTCCACGCCGGGGACGACCTCGTCCAGCCGGCGATCAAAGCAGTCCCATACAGATTCCCCGATGAATGACGGGGAACTTCCCGGAAGTGCCGACGC
>CAWUNT010000038.1:0-11597 GCA_963923405.1 uncultured bacterium
CACAAGGAGTATCGTCGGCAGCGTCAGATGTGTATAAGAGACAGGAAGTGAAGGGATTCTCAAATGGCAGGAACATACTTGTTTGCGGGAGCATCTATGACGCGGACCTGGAACTGATAACTGCCGCGTGGGGCAAGGATCCCGGCCTCAATCGGAACTGGGCCGTCATAGCCGCGCCACACCATGTTGATCCGGGGACAACGAACCGTCTAAACCAACAAGTCCGGCAGGCAGGCTGTGATTTCCTGCTCGTCCCCCGCATGGGCGTGCTGGCTGAGTTGTATTCGCTTGCGGACGCCGCGTGGATCGGCGGGGCATGCCATAACAAAGTCCATAACGTACTTGAGCCCGCGTCGCACGGTATCGAACTGGCATGCGGCATGAAATTCAAAAACAGTGCGGAGGCAGTGGAGTTGCACCGGACTGGCTTGTTGCGCGCCGTCGAAAAGCCAGATGATCTCATCGAATGGCTCAGGACGAATGCCCGCGAGGGATCACCTGGACCGGGACACGATTCACCAGCGCAGTTTGTCATGTCCAGGACGGGCGCCGCGAAAGAAATTTGCGCCGTGATCGCGCAAAGCCTCCGGGAGACGGAACGAAGCGATGCTTGAGAAGCAGCTGATCATCAACACAAACCGGTCCGAGACGCGCATCGCCTTGCTCGAGCGTGAGGACCTGACGGAACTCTTCATCGAGCGCCACCATGAAAGCGCCATGGTCGGCAACATTTACAAGGCGCGCGTCAACAGGGTACTGCCTGGCATGCAGGCAGCGTTCATTGACATCGGCGCGGACCGGTCCGCGTTCCTTTATGCTGGCGACGTGATCAAGGACGACCTGACAAAGATCGAAGCTGCCGCGGACGAGTCCGATGACGAGTCTCACGGCGGAGAATGGCTGGAGGAAGACTTCGGAAAACCTGCCCGGATCAATCGCGGCCCTGTGGAGAAAATACTTTCTGAGGGACAGCAGATCCTGGTGCAGGTGAGCAAGGAACCGCTGGGCACGAAAGGCGCGCGCGCGACCATGCATCTGTCGCTGCCCGGCAGATATCTGGTACTGGTGCCGGGCACATCGAAAACCGGCATCTCAAAGCGCATCACGGATGAATCCACCCGGCAGAGATTGAAATCACTCGTCCAGTCAATCAAGCCCAAAGGTGTAGGCGTGATTGTCCGCACAGCCGCGCAGGAGGCCGACGAACGAAGTCTCGCCAAGGATCTCCGGTACTTGATTCGCACGTGGCAACGCATCCGTTTGAAGGCACCGAGGGAATCCGCTCCCGCGATCCTGTATCAGGACCTCGACCTGGTCCGCAAAGTCACGCGCGACCTCTACACGGAAGAGGTCAACAAGATCGTGATCGACGACAAGAGGGCCTTCGACGAATTGCACCGTTTCCTGAACGCGACCACTCCTGGCGCCGCCAGGAAACTTGAGCTCCACACCGCGAAGGTGCCCGTATTCGACGTTTACGGGATCGAGATGGATATCACGCGGGCATTGGGCCGCGCTATCGACCTGCCATCCGGCGGTCACCTCGTGATCGACCAGACCGAGGCCCTGACTTCATTCGACGTAAATACCGGAAAGTTCGTCGGACACAGCAGCGCACGGGAAACCATCTTCAGGACAAACATGGAGGCGATCGCGCAGATCGTCCGGCAACTGCGCCTTCGCAACATTGGCGGCATCATTGTTCTCGATTTCATCGACATGGAACGCGAGGATGACCGGGAGAAGGTCTATCAGGCACTCCAGGAAGAACTGAAAAAAGACAAAGCCCGCAGCACAGTGCTGCGCATCAGCGAATTGGGCCTCGTCCAGATGACACGCAAGAGAACCGCGGAGTCCCTGGAGCGCCAGTTGATGGAACCCTGTCCGTGCTGCGATGGACGGGGGCGCATCAAGAGCACCCAGACGCAGGCTTACGACTTGATCCGTGAGATCATGCGACTGTCACACAAGAGCGGAAAAAAGACATTCAGGCTCCGTTTGCGCGATGATTTGCGCGACTGGCTCCTCCACGAGGAACGGGAGTTGTTTGAGAAGATCCTCAAGGACTGCGAAGTGACCGCGATCTTTGAAAGCATGCCAGTGCAACGCTCCGACCTCAGCCAGGGCGCATTTGAGGTGATGCCGGGTTGAGTGCTCCGGCATTCACTGTTTTTGGCGGCAGGAAACCTGTTGTGTCAGGGCAGATGGCGACTGTCCTGAAAGGCATATCTTAAGATCAAGGTTGAACCGGGCTACGCACTTGCTTGGGCCTTCGGCGGAAATTTTCGACCCCCCGGAGGCGGCTATTTCGACTTCACAATCATGCGCCTTGTTGTCCCCTGGATCACAAGCCGGTTGCAGGGGAGGGCAATCCCCGCGATACCCGGCCTGACGATTGCACGAGACAGCCTGGACAAGATCAGGATTCAAGTTCTGCGCGCAGGCGATATTCGCCATTGCCCCGCGAGCCACACATTCATTTGGTCCCCATCCGGCCAGTCGCACGCCCGCGGGAATCGCCTCGCCCGCGTAATTCGCGGCGACACAAAACCTGGGATCAAACACCGCGACGCACATACGGGGAGTTACTGGACACTTGCGACCTGATCCATCCGGCTTGCATTTGATGGCGTCCATGGATTTTATGTCCATGCCGCGCTTGCAAGTCTGTTCGAGAACTGACTTGCGAGCCTCGCATTCGCTCGGTCCGAAGGCATGCGGCCGACTGCCCAGCACCAGGGCCGCTCCCGAAATTTCAGGCAGTTCGCAAAATGTCGGTGTGGGCGCGGCAGTACAAGGTTTTTCGAGTTCTTTGCAGATCGCGGGGGCAACAGCGAGATTGGTGCCTCCGGGCTTGGCGCTGTCATTGCCGGCTGTCTCCCGGTCATCATGGATTCCCGGATGGGGATCCAAAGCAGCGGACTTCCCGCCATGGACGATCTGCTTGCCAAGGCAACCCGTCAGAGAAACCAGCAGCAAAAAGGCACTGGAATACCGGCGCCAATTAATTGGTTGAGCGATTCTCTGCATCTGAACCCTCATCTGACTGGACCGGTGGCATCGAGCCATTCTGCTCCCCCTGCTCCCCCGACTCCAACGACCGCATCAACTGCATCGCCAACTGTTGGGGGTCCGGCATTCCAGCCGCCATGGCACCCTCAACTTCTACCGGTACAGGGTTCTCACTGTCCACTTCAACAGGGACCGCGTTCGGCTGCCCATCATTCGCGGCCGTGCCGGCCGGATCGACGTTGGGGATCTGCGCCACCGGCTTGCGGGTCTGCTTGTCGTCCATCATGCGCACAGCGACGACGTCACTCGCGGGAATCTTCCCTGCCGCTGTCATGAAGGCACCATTCGGGTCCTTCAAGTCGACACCAACGACCTTGATTCGCGTCTGGACAGGAATCGGAACCGCCTGCCCTTCATCCGAAGTGGCCGTAACCGTGAACGAGTAGGACCCATCCTTGAGGGGTTTGCCATCGGTCCCGTTGCCGCTCCAACGCAGATCCTGCTCACCCGGCTGCAACTGGCCCAGACTTTCCGTGGCGACGATATTTCCGTTCTCATCACGGACCTCAACCGTCGCGCCAGCGACCGGACGATCCACATTGAAGCTGACCTGGCCCGGAGTTCCATTGGAAACCACGGCGCGTCCGCCCTCGACGGTAACCTCGCGGCCCACGTAATCCAACATGCCGAAGTTGCGGCCATTGTTTTGACCCTTCAACATCTCGGTCAGGGTCTTGTTGACGTTGAGCATCTGCTCCAGTCCGTTGAACTGGGCCAATTGCGCGGCCATCTGGGCGCTGTCGTCCGGTTTGAGTGGGTCCTGGTTCTGCAATTGCGCGATGAACAACTTCAGGAAGTCGTCCTTGTCCAGCTGGGTCTTGGGGCCACGCTGGGGATTGGCCTTCTCGTTCATCATTTTGAAGAAGTCATCGTCGTTCTTCGCGACGCTCAGGTCACCCTTCTTGCTCGCAGCCCTTTCCTTTGCCACGTCGGAATTGGATTCCATGAGCAGGTTTTTGAAGGTGGCGTCCCCCTCGCCTGAGAAAACCCTTTTGTCCATGCCGGAATCACCAGCCGGTGCGCCGGAACCATTTTTTCCTTGATAAGGATTGATCCGGTCTTGCAAAGATGCGCGCATCTTGTCGCCCTCCAATTAGAGGCTTGAGATTCAAAAGATCAGGCAAGTACCTTGATGCGACCAGCTCCGCCGACACTGCGGTCGCTGAGGTCAACAACGCGGAAGGACCGCAGTGCCTGACGTCCCAACTGCTCATTCAATGACTGAATTGGTGCGCCCGCGGGACGCGTGCCGCCTGCGCGGGTGGCCTCCCCGGTGAAATCATTTCCCCGACCGTTGCCGAAACCACGAAAATCCTGCTGGCCGGACCAGGCCGAAGCATTCCCGGCCCATTCCCTTGCCTCAAAATTACGAAGATTCAGGTTTTGCTCACCAAGGGCGGACTTGAGCTGAGGCAATTCACGCGAAATCATCTCCCTCAGTTCGTCCGAACCTGCCATGACCCGGACGTCAACATTCCCGTCCCGCTGATCCAACCTGACCGCGATCTCGAGATTTCCGGTCTCCGGACTCGAAAGATCGAGCCGCATCGCGCCGATGTTGTTCACCGAGGTGCGCATCACTGCGTCCTGGATCTTGCGAACAGTCTCTGTCGCGTGACGCGCGTTCACTTCAACGCGCTCTGATTTTACCGCGCCCGGTGATTCAGGGGATTCCATCGCGGGCTGAGCCTCATTGACTGCCAACGGATTCATCCGCATGCCGTCTGGCAACGGGGCCTGGACCGGTTCTGTTTGCTGCACTGCGTTGTCTGCCTGCCGGGATTCCGGATCCCTGAAATCTGGACTCTTGATCTTCACATCTGAAGAACTTCCGCGCGCGGGAAGACTCGCAGCCAGTTGGTCTCTATCGCCACTCGACCCCCTGCCCCCGTTCGGGGAGTTCTCATTCGAGGTTCCCTGGTCCGGATTGAACAAACCAGTCGCGACCGCTGTGACGTCTATTCCCGCGTCGTCCGCGCGGGCAGATGACGCCACTTCGGAGAAAGGCTCCAAGGAGGTCTCGGCTCCTGACGTCGGGGAAAACTCTGTAGCGGACGCAACAGCGAAGTCAAACCCGTCATCCCAGGCACCGGCCCCGAGTCCAGTCACTTTTACGTCCGGACCGAACTCTGACTCGAGACGGGAACGCAGCTGATCAAGTCGCATGACGGTCAGGGCCTCGGGTTGGACAAGACCCGCATCAACATTCTCGAAACTCATTCCCCCGATGTTTACCGGCGCCCCCTCTGACAATGGCAAACCCAAAGACGCGGTGGTTGTGAGATTCAAATCCCCTGTCGCGTTGACCATGATCGAACCCGCGACATTCCTGTCCATCGCGAGATCGCCAGACATCCCGCCAAAGAGGTCCAAGGACACCAACGGGCGGGGATCTGAGGGCATGTCCAACGAAAGCGCCGACATTCCGGCGCCGATATCGACTGAACCGAATGGACTTGCCATCGCGCGAGGACCCCAGCTGTTGGCGGACGCCAGAGCCTGAGCCATGATCGCCTGCACTTCGAGGCTGGTGTTCGCTTTGAATGACGCCAAGTCACTGGCCGTGTCGTCCACTTCGGCGCCCGTGAGTTTCTCGACTATGCCGGGCTGCTTGCCCGAAGTTTTTGCCAGCGCCAGGGTTTGCTGCATGTACCCGGCGACACCATCGGCAGCGATGGCTCCCTTCAACTGGGTCAAACTGGATTCGACGCGCTTTGGATCGGCACCGAGAGCGCTCAAAACTTGCGCGCGCTGGGCCGGACCGCCCCCATCGACGCCAAGAGCCAGCGCCTGCGTGATCAGATCGGGGCTGAATCCAAGTTCACGGAGGACATTCGAAGGCTTCACATCCTCGCCCATGTAGCCAGGGAGATCTTGTTCCATCAACGCATCGGTGATGAACCGGCTTGAAGCCATCAATTGCGGAAGTTCCTCGATCGCGTTGCCCGGCAACGACCCCTGGATGAATTGCAGCGCGGGCGGCTGCGCACCAGGGTTTTGTTTCACAAGCTGGCGGAGGATGTGGTTCATGACTGGCTTCTGACCACTGGCTGACGAGGCCTTCACGTCATCCGTCGACTCATTTTTTGACTCGTTCTTTGAGTCAGTCTTGGAGTCGGTCTTGGAATCAGTCTTGGAGTCAGTCTTGGAGTCAATTTTGGACTCGCTCCTGGTTGTCGCTTTCTTCGCCTCCGCCTGCGTCAACGGCCGCGCGGAAGACTGCGCCTGGGAAGACGATCTCGACGCGCTGCCGTCGTCGTCACGCATATGAGAGTCAAATTCGCGAGACGACCTCTCCTCGCCAGATCTCTGGCCCTGTGTCGCGCCCGGCGTTACGCCAGATGAGTCCGCGGAGGCGCCAATGGCCGGGGCCATCGCCGCGTTCATGGAAGACGCCGTGGAGGAAGAATTCGTATTGTTCGAAATCACTTTCGGGCCTCCGACCATTTGATGAACTTTCGTATTTCCTCGAGAGCCTCGTCCGGACGGTCGATCGTCAGTTCATGTCCCGCATCCTCGATACCGACCATTCGCGCGCCCGGAATCAATTTCGCGATCAACTCACTGTTCGCGTGAGGAACAAACTGGTCACCCTTCCCGTACATGACAAGAGTCGGGGATCTGATTCCCGCCAGATCCGCGCGCACCCTGAACCTCGACGCGGCGAGGATTTGCTTCACGACCAACGCCGGCGACACTTTCATCGACTGGTCTATCCTCAACCACTCGCGAGCCACTTTCTTTCGCAACTCGACCGGCGATTCCGGCGCGAGCAGCAGTCTTGCCAGGTCATCGTAAATCGCCGGACCGAGGGCAACCGCGCGCAAGAGCAGCATCCACGCAGGCAACGTCAAGCGCGGATGCCCACTGCCCGCGATGCTCGAGTTGATGAGCACAAGCGAAGAAACCCGGGCAGGGTGCTTGAGCCCCATCGCCATCGAAACCATTCCGCCGAGAGAGACACCCAGGACATGCGACTGCTCGATTCCAAGATCATCCAGAACGAGCGCCACATCGTCCGCCAGGTCAAAGATCGTATCCAGTGGCGACATTTCCCGCTTCGACTTGCCGATACCGCGCGCGTCGATCGTGATTGTCCTGAAATGCCTTGCGGCGACCTTGTCGAATCCAAGCCAATGCTTGATGTTACGACCGAGCCCGCGAAGCATGACGAGATCAGGCCCATCTCCTTGGACCTCATAATGGATGTCCGAAAGACGTTTGCGCGACCGACCCAAATCCCGCTCCTGATTTGGCACGTGATGATGACTCAAGTATAACCCGCCCGGGCGGCGCAGATCGCCCACCAGGCAAAGGTTTCCCGGTCACGCGGGGGCCCGCGCGAAATCACCGGGCAAGATTTGCCGGGTCGTCTTTATCCTGGATTTTCTGCACCGCGGATTCCAGTTTCCGGAATTTGTCCTGAAGCGCCTCGAGCTTTTTCTCGAGGGTCTGGACCTTGGAATCCTCCGGTTTACGGATCTGGTCAAGGATGCGCTCAACTTCGACGCGTTCTTGCAGGGGCAAGGACGGCCTCAACCCGTCCAGCGCCTTGGCGGCCTCGGCGACAGCGCCGGCGCCAATCCCTCGATACGCGCCCTGGCGGACCGTCAACAACTCGCTGCGCAGCAATGCCGTGAGTTCGCTGGCAACACGGGACTGCATGGGCTTGCTCGCGTATCGACTCAGTCCGCCAATCGCCTGCGCGGCTGCCGGCAGGGCACGGAAGGAAACCTTGCCGGACTTCACGCGATTCAGGCACGCGTGCACCGCGTCATCGGACCTGAATTCTGAAAGAGCCCGGAAGACCGCCGACTCAACAAATCCATGACGATCCAGGCATGAAAATTCCCGTTCAACGGCAGGCATCAAGACCGGCTCACGTTGCGCTCCAAGGCACTCGATCAACGCGCCGCGGCAAAGGGGCGGCAGAGCCTCTTTCAGGCGCGCCTGTACAACGTCCACCACCCGCGCGTCGCGGAATCCACGGGCCGCGTTCGCCAGCGCGTGCAATACGCGGAAATCGGTCTCACGCCGCATCCACGCCACGATCGCGTCGAGGCTCGCGCCCGTGTTGGAATCCGCGAAGAAACCCGCGACCTCACACCGCACGGCCCAGTGAGGCTCGCGCGCCATCGCGTCTCCAACGGCCTTGATGTTGGCGCCGCGCCCGGTCTTGATCAGTTCACTCGCGGCCAACATGCGACCGGTCACGTCACGCGCGCCGGTCAGCTGGGCCTTCAGCATGTCGTCGCCCGGATTGAACTCGAGCTTGAACAATGCCCGGCACTTGGGATCGAACCGGACTTGATCCGGACGCTGCGGCATGGCGACCACAAAATCATGGTGCTCGCGATCGATGGTCACGGCGACGGAGTGATCCACGCCCCCAACCGTCCACCCGATGTCTGTCTCGAAGTGGAATGGATTCGCCGCCTTCGCTGCCCCGGAATCCCCGTCACCGGACGCGCACTGCTTCTGCTCGACCGTGAATGTCCCGGATTTGGCTTTTTCGTCCCAGTTGAAGGAAACCTTCAGGTCCGGATAACCGTCACCCAGGATCCACTGGTCGAAGAACCTGACCAGGGAACGACCGGAGTGATGTTCCAGCTTGCGCCTGAAATCGTCCGTCTCGACGACGCGTCCACGGTATGTCTTCACATAGTCCTGCACGGCGCTCCAGAAAACCTGGTCACCGAGCATGCCCCGCAGCATGTGCAAACGGCACGCCCCGCCCGGATACAGGTGGCGGTCATACATCTGCCACGACGACTTGAAGCGCCGCGTCACAATCGGACGCCGGTATTTCTCGTCCGCCTCGACAAAGTAGGCCTGGGCGTTGCGCCAGAAATCGGCCAGGGCGTCGTCCTGGCCGTAACGGTCTTCCAGCCAGCATTGTTCCATGTATGTAGCCCAGGATTCCTTCAGCCAGGCATGGGCAAAATCCCGGCATACGACGCTGTCGCCAAAAAAGCTGTGCGCCATCTCGTGAATGTTCACCTGGTCGATGAACCATTCCCACTCGCGACCGTGGGACTCATCGGCCACGAAAATGTCGCTCCAACTGACGAGCGAAATGTTTTCCATCGCGCCGCCAAAGGCGGGCAACGCGAACTGATAGTACTTCGGAAAAGGAAACGGACTGTCGAGCCTGGTCGTGATCCAGCGCAGCATGTCCTTGGTGCGACCGAAGGAACGCTTGAGGTCAGCGACCTCATGCGGCGCCGTCGTGAAACTGGCGACCGGAATCCCGTCGAACTCACCATCATCGGCCTTGATGAAATCGCCGACCGCGAAACACACGAGATAACTCGGACAGGGTTGTTCGAGGCGCCAATGCGCGGTCTTGGTGCTGTCGCCGTGGTCCTTCTCGCCGACGAGGGCCCCATTGGCCAGGATGGTGAATCTTTTTTCGGCGGTCAGATGAAAGTCCAGCGTCGTACGGACATGCGGCAAGTCGACGCAGGGGAGCCAGTAGCGCGCGCGTTCTGTCTCGTGATCCGTGGCCGCGTAACTCGGCTGGATCCTTGACGGCTCCTTCTCCTTGTCCGGCCCCGGATTCATGAAGAAGAGCCCGGTGACCGGATCCTGGACACGGTACACAACCTCGACCCGGCGTTTTTCCCCTAAAATCAGTGGCTTGGCCCAACGAAGGTTGATTTTCTCACCGTCATAACGCCACGAAAGTTCGTGCCCGTCGGGGTCCTTGACCACCACATCAAGGAACGACACCGCATCCAGCGTCAGGCGGTCGGCCCCCGCGGCGCGGGCGGTCGCGGTGATCGTCACCACTCCTGACGCGGCGCGTCCAGTCACGTCTACCTTCAGCTCAATATCCAGATGGACAGGCTCGATCTGCTGGTCAGGCGGATACTGGTCCTCGGCCCCGGGGCCGCTGAATGGTTCCAGGGGACTCAGTCGATACAGGCGGTTGAGGCACATTTTCGGTCTCCGCTTCCTGGCAGATGGGACGTCGAGGTCGTATCACCCCGAAAATAATGCCATGGATGCCACAATTGACAGCAAGTTTCCGTTGACAATAAGGGGTCTCAAAACGATAAAGGGGGGCTCATTCGGGCAAAGGCTGCTGTAACCGGCACCGGTGAATCGCCGATTGTCATCAGGATGAGTTCAGTTCGATCAAAGTATTTTTCCTGTTTCTCAAATGTTTCTCTAGGGTTAGCGACATGTACGCAGTCATCAAAACCAGCGGTCATCAATTCAAGGTTCAAAAAGGCGACGAGATTCGCGTCAACCGCCTCGGCGGCAAAGTTGGCGAGAAAGTCTCCTTCGACGAAGTCCTTCTCGTCGGCGGTTCGAAAGTCGCTGTTGGCGCTCCGACAGTGAAAGGTGCCCGCGTTGAAGGCGTGATCAAGGAACATACGCACAACGAGAAGGTCACGATCTTCAAGTACATGCGTCGCAAGAACTACAAGCGCACCCGCGGCCACAAGCAGGCCGTCACGGTCGTCGAAATCAACACCATTACCGGCGCCTGATATCCATCCGGTGAACCCCTGAGGATCACCGCGACGAACAGGTGCTGTTGAGGAGTCGTCATGGCACATAAAAAAGCAGGCGGCAGTAGCCGCAACGGTCGTGATTCCAACCCGCAATACCGGGGAATCAAAGTTTACGGTGGCGAATCAGTCGTCGCTGGCAACATCATCGTCCGTCAAGTCGGCAGCACGTTCCACGCTGGCAACAACGTTGGTTGCGGCAAGGACTACACGCTGTTCGCGACGGCTGACGGTGTTGTGAAGTTTGAGCGTCTTGGCAAAAACCGCCAGAAGGTTTCCGTTTACCCGGCTCAGGCCTGAACGGAATCCGTTACTCTGGACGTTTGAAGACCGCAGGCTGCTGTTCGCAGCGCTTGCGGTTTTCGTTTCTGAATGATCCATGAAATTCGTCGACTCTACAGAGATTTTTACAAGGGCCGGTGACGGCGGTTCGGGCATGGTCAGCTTCAAGACCGCCCGCAACAAGCCCAAACTCGGTTGCGATGGCGGTGACGGCGGCCACGGCGGCAACGTCGTACTCGTTGGAAACCGTCAGCTCAATACCTTGAGCAGCCTGAGGTACAAGAAACAGTACCAGGCAGGTCACGGCGAACGCGGCGGAACCAACAACCGCACGGGCGCGAATGGCGAGGACCTCCTCATTCCCGTCCCACTCGGCACGCAAGTCTTTGACGGCGAGACCGGCAAGATGACCGGCGAAGTCCTCGGTCACCTTCAAAAGCTCGTTGTCGCGAAGGGCGGCGAGCGCGGACTCGGCAATCAGAGATTCCTGACGTCAACGCACCAGGCCCCGGAGGAGTTCACCGAAGGCACGCCGGGTGAAGCCGCCCATCTCAGACTGGAATTGAAACTCGTTGCCGACGTGGGCCTCGCCGGATTTCCCAATGCCGGAAAATCAACCCTGCTCAGCGTTGTCAGCTCGGCCAAACCGAAAATCGCCGACTATCCCTTCACGACACTCGTTCCGAACCTTGGCGTGGTGCGGGTCGCGGCGCATCGCAGCTT
>CAWUNT010000039.1:0-11566 GCA_963923405.1 uncultured bacterium
CGCCACGCGCGCCCTGACAAAATCACGCGCCCCATGAGGCAGGGAATCAACGACCGCCGCGGCTCCGGGTTGGGCGACGCCGGGCAGGCAGCGGTTTATGACGAGGCCATCCACGCGGTAATCCATGTCGGCAAGTTGATCCGCCAGAAAAATCGCGGAACGTTCTGCCGCGCGCGTCGGGACGGCAACCAGGATGAACGCCGTCTTCCTGTGGCGCAGCGTCTCGATCACCTGCTCGCCAGTCTTGTGAAACCCTTCGATCACTTCCTGCATGAGCAACAGGAACTCGCCAAATGAACGCAACGCGGAAAAGCCCGTAACACTTGCCACGCCACCGGCAAGTTTCTCGCTGGCGCCCAGGATCTTGCCGATACCAAGCTTGCCCATAGCGAGGACGGGCTTGATGAGCCATGTCATCACGCGATTCTCCATGAAACCCGCAAGGACATTCGGGCGCCTCAGGAAATCGAGCGCGTGAGTGTCAGGTGGTGTATCGAGGACGACGAGATCAAACGCGGGATCACTGGTGAGTTCCTGAAGGCGCGCGAGAGCCATGTACTCGAGTGGACCGCTGAGGTTGGTCGAGGCCGCGCGGTACAGGGGATCACGCATGATGCGATCCGCGATCTTCTCGCTTGGGGCATGGGTGCGCACCATGCGATCAAACACAGCCTTCTGGTCCAGCATGGCGGCATGAAGTGAGCCTCCAGAAGCTGGATTCTTGAGCGCGACCGGCTTCATTTCATGACCAAGCCCCAGGCCCAGAGCGCTGGCGAGACGCTTCGCGGGGTCAATGCTGAGCAATGCCACGCGACGGCCTGACATGGCGGCGCGAATCGCCAGCAGTGCCGATGACGTCGTCTTCCCGACGCCTCCGGCGCCAACCATCACGATGATGTTCTTGTTACGCATCAAGGCGTCAATTTCTGACGCGCCTTGTTGTTGCGTTTTGTTGGCGGATTCCGCGCTGCTCACGTTTATCCTTGATTCAGGATTTCTTCCGTCAAGAAAGTCCGGTAAAAACCGGCCGGCAGAGGATCATCAACAAATCCCAGATCCCGCAGGCCCATGAACATGATACCCGGAAACTTTTTCATCGACACCCGCAACTGATCGAGAGCGGAATTCGCTTTGCCGGACCGCTCGCGAAGATAATCCAGCAGCAGGGAA
The DNA here is from genome assembly GCA_963923405.1 of uncultured bacterium. Classification (GTDB taxonomy): domain Bacteria; phylum Bdellovibrionota_B; class Oligoflexia; order Oligoflexales; family RGVZ01; genus RGVZ01. The sequence goes on from CAWUNT010000039.1 coordinate 1,171, forward strand.
TCCCTTGAATCCATGGAGTCCATGGAATCCACACCGCCAAAGTCGCCTTTGGAGGACACCACGGGCGGAATGCGGTTGACGATGACACCACACAAGGCGGCTGGGGATTTCTCCTGGATTTCAGGGAGGAACTCAATCGCTTCGCTGATGACGAGAGGCTCCGGAGTACAAACGTAGATGATGCCAACGTCTTGTTTGCGACGCAGGAAATCCCTGACTTTCTCAGTGTCACGCAGGATCGGGCCGGCAAGACCGGAGCCAACGATGGCATCGGGGGTGGTCATCAGGGAAAGGAAGTGGCCCGACGCGGGGCTGTCACATATGACTAGGTCTGGCCGGTCTTCCTCGTCACGGACGTCGCAGGTGTAATACAGGCGACCGAGCATCATGGCCTCCGCGAGGCCAGGAATTGTGTTGAAGAAACTCTGAACGACACGGTGACTGAGCACCGTTTCAAAGAGTTTTGTCTGCCCAAGGTATTTGGTGATGTATTCGCGAAAATTACCGGTGGCAGTCAGATTGATGCACCGGATGCCCTTGGCGGCTGTGGTCTCGTTGTGGCCGACCGGGTCGAGGCCAAACAGCGGCGCGATCTGATCGCGCGAGGAACTCTCGACCAAAAGGACTTTACGGCCGCTTGCCGCGGCAGCCTGAGCCAAAGCGACGGAGACCAGCGTCTTGCCGATACCGCCTTTGCCCGTCACAAACAGGAGCTTGCGGGATCCAAGGATGGCGTCCAGTTTTCCCTTGCCGCCGTCGGTGGCGTTGGGGCCGGAGCCGCCAGTCGCCGCGTGAGCAGGCCCTCGAGCAGGCCCTTGGCTCATGCTTGCTTGGATGAATCAGCGGACAAATTAGAGGAAGCTTCGAGCTGACGGGTGTCTTCGTCTTTCACACCGCGCTTGAAGTTGCGGATCGCCTCGCCTACGGCGCCACCCAACTGTGGCAGCTTCTTGCCACCAAAGAGCAAGGTCACAACCGCGAGGATCAGGATAAGCTCCCAAAAGCCTGGCATGGACATGGACTCCTCCGAAAAAAGTCTCAATTATTACAGGGTGTTGATGAGTTAAACCCGCGGCAGACCGGAAATTTCTGCTCAAGGAACCCGCGTATGCTCCGAGAAACCCGAAGTTGGTTCAACCCCAACGGGGCGGACATTAGCACGCGAGGTCGCCATGTTGCACCAAATTTCGTCCCAACTCGTCGCTCTGATGCTCAAAATAACAGCAGCGGTCCTGGCGTATTTCTACGTCCACGGACCGCTGATCGGTTAACTCACCGGAATCAATCCCTTAGTGGTGACCGTGCCCCATCGCTTCCGGCAGCAACGGATCGGCCACGGCAACCATGGGGTTCCGCGCTGCAAATCGGAAGAACGCCAGCATGAAGGCGCCCAGAATACCGAGTCCGATTCCGAGCTCAACCAGAGGTCCCTTCCAGGCCGAAGCCGCGACAACCTGAGGCTGAACGATAAGAACATAAGCCAGCCACTGGGCGAACAGGATCAGGGACGCGAGCGGCACGGTGATACCACGGGTCCACTTGCTGATTTTCGGCAATAAGGCGAACAGGGGAATCAAGAAGCTCATGATCGGGGCAGCGATCACAACATACACCCATGGCGCGTGAAGGCGGTGGATGAAATACTCCGTCTCCTCCGGAATGTTGCCATACCAGTAAGTCAGGATGTGGGCATAAGTCAGGTACGCGAAGAAAATCGTGAACCCGTGCATGATCTTGCCGATGTCGTGGAATTGCTGACGCTGAATGACTGACCCGACCGTCGTATGAGTCACCGCGAACATCGTGATCAGCAACGACGCCATGACCGTCTGCATCATGATCGCGAAGTTCCAGCCGCCCCAGAGGGTCGAGAACCAGGTCGGGGCCAGCGACATCAACATGTCAAAGCAAAGCATCGAGAACAGGATCGCGTAGGCCACCAGGACCGGCGCGCTCCAGTAGCGGAGTTTCGCCTGAACTTCCTTGCCGAAATGAAGGGCCTCATCCTTCCTGCCTTCGACAAACATCTTGTCGCGGCGCACTTTCATCCCGATTTGCCAGCGCGCGAGGGCGATGATCGCGACAATCGCGACACTGTCGCGGATCAGCATGAAGTTCTCCACCAGCCAGGAGCGCTTGCCCCAGTAGTGGTGGATCGAAGCCGGGTCCTTGATCCAGCTGTACACGTTGCGCGCGTGCGCGAGGTCAAGTTTGATCGCAGCGAAGAACAAAAGGAAGATCGCGCCAGCCACCACGATGAACCCGGTAAAGGCCTCATGGATCCGCATGACCGGACGGCCCCATGTCGCGCCAATCACATCCTGCATGGCAGCGAACACACTTCCGCCCAACGCGATCGCGAAGAAAAAGAACGTGTTCAGCAGCAAACTACCCCAAACCCGCTCCTGCATGCCGCCCAGCATGCCGTAGGCAACCGTTGCCACGCCCGCGATCAGGCAAAACACCATCGCGCCACGAACATTGGCCGAAGGCTTCAGAAACAGGTCCTTGCGATGCTCAAACAGTTGATTCGTGTTCATTTCGCGGCCCTCTGCAATTCATGGATGTAGTGGGCAATTTGCCAACGTTCTTGCGGCGCGATCGCGTGACCGTAAGCCGGCATGATCGCGCCACCAAAGGTCATTTTGTGGAAATAGAACCCGTCCTTGCGGGCCGGGTAATCCTTGGCCACCAGGTTGGGCGGAGCCGGATAGAGGTCTGTGATCGAACCTTGGCTGTCACCCTTCACACCGTGGCAGGGGACACAGTATGTGTTCCAAAGCTTCTTGCCCGCCGCGAGATTTTCCGGGGAGGCCGGCACCGGGTTGTCCAGGACCTTTTCCGCCTCTTCAATCGTGGCGGGATAAAGGATCGCGGTCCGGGTCACGGAACCTTCCGGTGGCTGCAAAAAGTCCCGCTGAGACTTCAAAGCCGCGCCATCAGCCATGTCCGGCACGTACTGCATCTTGGTCTGGTCAGGGTTTTTGGTGCATGCGGTACCAGCCATCGTAGCCGAGGCGAGGCCGGCCGCCACCGCGAGTCTCGTAACATTTTTGAAAATCCGGGATTGCATCGTGGCAACTCCTATCATGCGATGATCTGTTTCAGGGAGCATGGGTCGCGTTGATCTCTTCGGCGCCGAGCTCGCGAAGGAGCTTCGCCTGAGGTCCATCGACCGTCGCGCCCGGAACATAAATCGCGAACTTGTCGTCCGTCGTCCGCGTGTCCAGGACCCGCAATTTCGGGTTCGGGATGCGGCCCATGATCAACATGCCGGCGATCGTGCAGATCGCGCCCAGCAGAATCGTAAGTTCAAAACCGATGACTACATAAGCCGGGATTGAGAATGCCCCTGCCGGCTTGCCGCCGACGATGATCGGCCAGTTGTAATCAAGGCCGAGGGCCAGCGCGAAACCAGTCGTCACACCGGTAAGGCCGCCGATCAAAGTGAACTTGCGGACGGGGCTCGGGTCAAAATGCATCGCGTGCTCGATCTCATGGTACGACGTCGGGGAAAAAGCCTCGAATCCATGAAAATCAGAACGATCACGCACCTTCTCGAGGGCGTCGCAGAACTTGTCAAGGTAACTGAACACGGCCATCACGCCACTGTTCTTTGTGCTCATCAAGGTCGTCGTGCTCATTATCAGTGCCCTTTCGCGTGAGAGTGCGCGCCGCCATGACCCCCGCCATGAAGATTGCTGAGGGGCTTCGGCATGATCAACTTGATCTCAGACAGCGAGATGATCGGGAAGAACTTGCAGAACAGCAGGAAGAACACAAAGAACAACCCGAAGCTGCCGGTCGTGATCACAATCTCCCAAAGTCCAGGTTCGAAATGGCCCCACGATCCGGGAAGGAAGTCCTCCGCAAGGCTCGAGACGATGATGTTGTAACGCTCGAACCACATGCCTACGTTGACGAGAACAGCGATCACGAACGAGACCGGGATGCTGTTGCGGATACGCTTCGACCACCAGGCCAGCGGGAAGATGCAGTTACAGAACACCATGGTCCAGAAGTAGAACGAGTATGGACCCGTCGCGCGCTTCTCGAACAGCGCCCATTCGTAAACGTTGCCGCTGTACCACGCGACGAAGAACTCGATCGCGTATGCGTAGAAAACGATGGTCGAAGTCAGCAGCGTCAACTTGATGCAGGCCTCGAGGTGCTCCGGCAGGATGTACTTCTCAAGGCGGAACATCTTACGAACCGGGATGAGCAGCGTGTAAACCATCGCGCAACCGGAGAGGATCGCGCCCGCGACGAAGTACGGCGGGAAGATCGTCGTGTGCCAGCCCGGCTGGATCGACATCGCGAAGTCCCAGGAAACGACGGAGTGAACGGAAAGCACGAGCGGGGTCGCGAGCGCGGCCAGGAATCCGTAGCCCGCCTCGTAGTGGTACCACTGCTTGACGGTACCGCGCCATCCGAAGGACATGAACCCGTACACCAGACGCTTGAATCCCTTGCTGCGATCGCGGATCGTCGCAAGGTCAGGAACGAGGCCCATGTACCAGAACAACAGGGACACCGTGAAATAAGTCGAGATCGCGAACACGTCCCACACCAGGGGAGAGCGGAAGTTCACCCAGAGGTTGTTCGTGTTCGGCAGCGGCAGGGCCCAGTAAGCGCCAACCCACATGCGCCCCATGTGAATCAGCGGGAACACCGCCGCGCACATCACCGCGAAAATCGTCATGGCCTCGGCGCTGCGGTTGACTGTGTTCCGCCACTTGGCGCGGAACAGGAACAGGATCGCGGAGATCAGAGTACCAGCGTGACCGATACCGACCCAGAAGACGAAGTTCGTGATGTCGACCGCCCAGTACAAGGGCGGGGCGAAATTCCACAAACCGAGACCCAGGATGGTGTGCGCCGCGACAAATCCGATCGCGGTCAACAGGGCCAGCGCCGCGACAGCGAAGGCCACGTAAAACGACGGGTGCGGGTTGCGCAGGTTGACGAGGATCTCGTCATTCACATCCGAAATGGTTTTTTCCCATTTCACCGTGTTGCTGTATTTCGATGCGTCAATCGTATGTGCCATTGCTGATCTCCGTCAGGCCTCCGCTCAGTGTCCCTTGTGTTCTTCCTGATTGCCGTGGGTTTCCGTCTTGGCATCGGTGTTGTGAGAACCCGGAGCACCGTGTTCAGAGTGCAACGATTCACCAAATCCTTCCCGGTGGCTGACATGCGCCATGTAACTCACGTTGGGCAGGGTCTTGAGACCGTATTCCTTGATCTCAGGGTCACCACCCAGCGCCAGGTACGAACGACCATCAGCCCGCAGCCTGGACACGCGGCTGTTCGGATCCTTGAGGTTACCGAACACGATGGCGTCGGACGGGCAAACTTGTTCGCAGGCCGTACGAATCTCACCGTCCATGACCTTGCGGTTCTGGACCTTGGCCGTGTGTTTCGCGTCGCGGATGCGCTGGAAGCAGAAATTACACTTCTCCATGACCCCGCGGGTACGAACCGTGACATCCGGGTTCAAGGCACGGATGTTGCGGTCCTGCAAACGGTCGCCGATCGTGTTCCACTTGTGCGTCCACCAGTTGAAACGACGGACTTTGTATGGACAGGCGTTCGCGCAGTAGCGGGTTCCGATACACCGGTTGTAGGTCATCGAGTTGATGCCCTCGTCATGGTGCGTCGTCGCGAACACCGGACAAACCGCCTCGCATGGCGCGTGCGAACATTGCTGGCACATCATCGGCTGGATCGAGACCTGCGGATTGTTGGTGTCCCCCTCGAAGTAACGGTCGAGGCGGATCCAGTGCATCTCGCGGCTGAGGTTGACCTGTTCACGCCCGACCTGGGGAACGTTGTTCTCCTGGGCACAGGCAACCTGGCAGGCGCCGCAACCGGTGCACTTGGTCAAGTCAACGGACAATCCCCAACGATACTCCGCGTTGTCGTAGAGCGCTGGATACAAGTCCGGGACCGCGTCGAGGTCATGGGTCTTCGCCATCTTTTCCGCAGCCTGGGCCACAGAGAGCTTCTTCACGATATCGTGACGATTGGCGAGGTCGTTGTGCTTCTGCATGGCTGCCAGTTGGAAGATCTTGCCTGTGGCTGCCAACTTCACGGTGGCTCCGCTGGTCACCGGCATCCCGGTCGCCGCGTCTGTCGCCTTCGCGAACAGCGCGAGCGGATTGACCCCGTTGCCGCCACTGATTTTGCTGACATGCTTCGCGTGGCCGTTGCCGCGGTGAATGACCACTGCGTCAGCGTGCACACCCGGCAGAGGATACAGCGCCGCTTCAACCGTGCCGGCGTCCGTCTCGACCTTCAACAGGTCATTGCGACGCAGACCCATTTTCTTGGCGGTCGAGGGGTTGAGCGCAACCCAGGTATCCCACGTGATCGTGGTCATCGCGTCGCCGGTCTCCTGAAGGACCGGCTTGTTGGCGCCCCGGCCGTCATGGAGACGGACATCGATCGGGGCCAACAGCCGCAGCGTACCAGCAGCCGGCAACTTGGCCGCCTTGACGGACGATGCGACGTCACGCAACGAGTCCGCTGGACGCGACGCCAACTTGCCGACAAAACCGCGGCGCAAAACCGCGTTGAAGAAGTTGTCAAAATCACCTTTGGAATCAACCAGCGCCGCTACCGACTTCCAGCGCTCACGAACGTACGCGCGATAATCGCTGTACGGCATCGAACGCTTCATGTGCGCGGCGATCCACAGCAACGCGTCCTCGGCCTGACGGCTGTCCGTTGTCGCGAGCACCGCGGGCTGCCGCGCGGACCAGAAGCCAGCCGCGGGCTGCTCATCACCCCATGACTCCAGGTAGTGATTCACTGGCAGCACGTAAGTCGCGAGGTCATCGGTTTCCACTGGTTGTGTCTGCATCGACACCACCAACGGGATCTTTTTCACAATCGCGTCGAATCCGAACGATGCTGGCATCGTGAAGGACGGGTTCGTGTCGATGATGACGAGAACATCCAGTCCGCGCGCATCGTCGACGAAACGCTTCATGTCGCCTGCCTTGACTGGAGAAACCATCCAGCCACGGTCGATCATCAGCGCGGTTCCGTACGCGCCAACAAGTTCGTTGACCACGATCGCCGCCACTTGCAGCGCGGTCGCCTGGTCGTCAAAAGAATGGCTGCCGCCGGCGAACAGAACCGACTGGTTCTTGATCATGTCCGTGGCGAGCGCGTCAAAAACCGGCTTCTCGACGCCAACGGCCTCATAGCCACCAGCGATCACACCGGCGTTTGTCGCGAGAATCTTCTTCGCGATGGCCTTGGCATTCGCGGAACCTTTCGCGTCCGGACGATCGGCGAGAGATTTCATCAACAACAACGTTGTGATGAGTTCCGCGTTGGGAGCGATGACGTGACGCTCATCCGCGCGACCGCCGGTGATCGTCATCGCCGATTCGAACTGGACGAGGCGGGCCATCTTGCCGCCCTTCAAGCTGCGCGCGTCGGAAAAACTCTTCGCGAAGTACACCGGCGAGACACCGACATCGAGGAAGTCAGAACCGATGCCAACCACCGTGTTGACCTGCCGCAAGTCAATCCGCGGCAGCGCCTCGAACCCGAAAGCGATCGCGTGCGCTTGCGCCATGGTCGCGTACAAAGCGTTGGACTCGTATGTGTAAAGGCGTGACTCAGCGCTACCAATCGCGCGCAACCACTCACGGTAGAATTGATGACGGTTGCCCGTGGAGCCGCCCGTCAGGATACCGACCTTCTTGCCGGCGAAATCCTTGGCAAGGAGTTCGTAAACATCATCCCAGGCAAGGTTGTCGACGCGGTTGGCGCGTTTGACGGCCGGACCCTTGCGACGCTCGAGGTGATAAAGCCCCTGCAACGCGGCCTGCCCGAGCGTACAAGTTCCGCCCTGGCTGATCGGATGCTCGCGGTTGCCCTCGATCTTGACCGGACGTCCTTCGCGCGTCTTCACGACCACACCGCAACCAGCCGCGCATTCGCCGCAAGTCGTCGCGTACTCGTTGCCAACACTCGGCACGAAATCGACCGGCTGGTTGACGTAGGGAATCGCTTTTTCCGCCGGGCGACGCACACAAGCCGCGGAGCTCGCGACCGCGGTGGCGCCGAACAATTTCAAGAAGTCCCGGCGGTCGATGTTCATCGCCAGCGCCTTGCGCGCCGCGTCCTTCTGCTCGGCTTCCGTCGCGCGCGGAGCCACTTCAGGAACGACCTCTTCCGTTTCCATGTAGAGGTTGCCTTCAACCGTCTTTTCGGCTGGACGCTCGAACGGGCCGTCAACAGGACCGAACACGACCGGGCCGCGTTCGTCCATCTCAACCGCGAAACTTTTTTTGCCAGATTCCATGTTGTTGATTGTCATGGTTGGTTCCTGTCTCAGTAGTGACACGTGATGCAGCTGATGCTGGCGCCTTTTTCCTTGTGGCAGCCAATGCACCAACCCATCTGAAGCGGCGCGACCTGCTCAACGACCGCCATGTTCTCCACGCGACCGTGGCATGACTGGCACTCGAGCCCCGCGTTGACGTGCGGCTTGTGCGAGAATTGCACGAACTGCGGCGAATCATGGACCTTGACCCACTCCACCGGTTCGTTCTTGTTGTATTTTTCGGTCAGCCACTTGATCGGCTCCTTGTCCGTCGCGACCACCTTGTGACAACCCATGCAGGTGTTCATCGGGGGGATGCCCGCGGATGCCGCGCGACGCGCTGCCGAGTGGCAGTATTCACAAGGAATTTCGCGCTTGCCGGCATGCAACGAATGGCTGAAGGGAATCGGCTGGGTCGGCTTGTAACCAACGTCGTCGACCGTATCGCCAGGAGTCCACATCCACCATGCACGGGCTTCACCGGCACCGGCGGTCATGCCGAGAGCGGCCACCAAAGCGATTTGAAGAAGTGAGAGAGAAACCAGTTTGCGGATCAACGCCAGCCTCCTCGTTTTTGAAAAGAAGTCCAAATATTGTTAAGCATAAATAGATGGATCGTCTAGCGATTTCAGATATATGCAGAAAATTGGACTGTGCAAAAAAAGGGCACATCAAGGATTGAAAAAGGCCTCATGACCGCCAATCGCGACAACCCGAAATCGATCTTCCAGCTGGCCTCCCGCCATGAGCCCAAAGGCGATCAGCCGCAGGCGATTGACGGGATATGCAAGGCCCTGTCCGCGGGCGACCGGCATCATGTCCTTCTGGGCGTCACCGGATCCGGCAAGACGTTCACCATGGCCAACGTCATCGCCCGGTACAACCGCCCGACCCTGGTCATGGCGCCCAACAAGACGCTGGCTGCCCAACTTTTCAGCGAACTGCGGGAACTGTTCCCGCACAACGCGGTCGAATACTTCATCAGTTACTACGACTACTACCAGCCCGAGGCCTATGTCCCCAGCACCGACACGTACATAGCCAAGGACTCCGCCATCAATGAAGACATCGACAAGATGCGCCACAACGCGACCATGGCGCTCTTCGAGCGGCCTGACGTCATCATCGTGGCGAGCGTCAGCTGCATCTACGGCCTGGGGTCGCCCAGCAGTTACGCGAAACTGGTCGTGGAACTCGCCAAGGGCCAGCGCATGGACCGCGACGACCTGCTGCGCGCCCTGATCGACATCCAGTACAGCCGCAACGACGCGAATTTCAGCCGCGGTAATTTCCGCGTGCGCGGCGACACGGTCGACATTCTGCCGGCGAACCAGCGTGACGAGGCGATCCGCGTCGAGTTCTTCGGCCCGGAGATCGACCGCCTGCTCCTGATCGACGCCCTCACCGGCAAGTCCATCCGCGAGGTGGACCACCTGTCGATCTACCCGAACAGCCATTACGTCACGGACCGCCGCGACACGCGCCAGATCGTGAAAGAAATATTGAAGGACCTTGGTGACCGCCTGCGCGAATTCCGCGCGCGCGGGCAACTCGTCGAATACCAGCGCCTCGAGCAACGCACGATGCACGACATCGAGATGTTCGAGCATCTCGGATTCTGCCCGGGCATCGAGAACTATTCGCGTTACCTGAACGGCAACCCGCCGGGCGCGCCGCCGCCGACGCTGCTGGATTACTTCCCGAAGGACTTCCTGACCATCATCGACGAGAGCCACATCACCGTGCCGCAACTCAATGGCATGTTCCGCGGCGACCGCGCGCGCAAGCAAGTTCTCGTTGACCACGGTTTCCGGTTGCCATCGGCGCTCGATAACCGGCCACTCAACTTCGACGAGTTCCTGGCGCGCGTGCATCAAACGGTCTATGTCAGCGCGACGCCCTCGGCGTTCGAGATGCAGGCCTCCGGCGGGCACTACAGCGAACAGATCATCCGCCCGACGGGACTGGTCGACCCGCAGATCGAGATCAGGCCCGCGAAGGATCAAGTCTGTCTCTTATACACATCTGACGCTGCCGACGATACTCCTTGTG
>CAWUNT010000040.1:0-11422 GCA_963923405.1 uncultured bacterium
AGATAGCGTAGCGTCTCGTGGGCTCGGAGATGTGTATAAGAGACAGGAACTTGCTGCGTCTTGTCGAAATCCATCTGCGGAAGGGTCGCAAGCGAAGTGCGCGGAGCGTCCTCGATTACGCCTTCCTGGAACTGCACGAAGAAATTTGGCTGGAAACTCGCCCAGCGAACGCGTCTGAGGTTCACGACCCTGCCCCTCACCGGGACACCTTGGATGTCAAAATCGAGGGTGTCCTGAAGGCGGATGCCGGTCCGCTCGGAAAACCTTTTCTCGATTGAAATTTCCGGCATGTCCTGCCGCGCGGGATCGAATCGCGGGGACATGAATTCCCGTCCAGCCGCAAGCGTCTCGCTCGAAGACAGTTGCGCGCGGATTGAAAGGTTGTACGTGCGATTCTTGAATCGTTCCTCTGTTTGTCTTTCTTGCGTGCCCGGGATGTTGTCAAACGTGTCCGCCACGGGTTTGCCATTGATGCGCTCCAGCCTGGCCCGTATGAGGGGAGAGAAATTTCCTGAGTCGATATCCCGGGTGCTGAGGAATTGGCGCAAAGGAGCCTCCTGCTCAGGCTGGATGTCGAAAAGGAAAAGTCCCGGAAGGATCGTTTTTCCGGTTGAGCTGAGTTCTGAAGTCAATATGGCCTGCATTTGGGGAACGGCGCTCAACAAAGCGGAGCACAACCCAAGCGTGATCAAGGACACCATCAACCCCTGGCCAGATCGCCGGGAATGCCTGAGTGCCATCATGAGTGGCCAGAAAGGTTGTGTTCCCGATTTCCTGACCCATCGTGTGGCTTGCTCGATGGATCTGAGTAGCAGAAGGCCGGCGACGCCGAGGATCATGGTCGACGTACCGGTAATCAGCAGGAAAACCAGTCCTGTTTTTATGCTGCGCGCTTGCCATGTCGCGAGGCTGAAGATGACGAGGATCGCGGGGATGGCGGATATGAACCACTGACTCGCCCTGATTCCAGACGGGGCTTCGTGTTCCCGGAATAATGAAGCTGTATTCATTTTATCCAGGTGCGCGAAGACTGGAAGCCCGGCTATGGGCGTGCCGATCGACCCGAGGAGCAAGGCTGTCATGATCGAGTCTGCATGGACCCGAAGTTGGATGCCGGATCCGAGAAATGGCGCCATGACTTCGTGGATCGATGGCAGTATCGCCATGGCCAGTGCTACGGCGGCGATCGCGCCCCCTGCTCCCAGGAGGAACATTTGCCAGCCCACAATCCAGCGCGCGGATGAAGGTCGGGCGCCAATGGACTGCAGTATGGCCAAGTCCCGGATCTTTGTCCGGATGTGGGCCAGGATCAGGAAGTTGCCACCGAGCGCTGATAATATGATCGCCACCAGCGCGATGATCCCGAGATACTCACTCAGGAACTTCAAGATTCGCCCCAGCTCATCCGTGGCCGACGCATGACTCCTGACTCTGATGTCACTGCGTGTCCTTGCAAACGCCTTGAAACTCGCTTCAAGTGCTGTTTCGCTCACGGATCCTGCAGGTACGGCGTATTTCCTGGCGTGGACGATCCTGCTTCCCAGTTGGACCAGGCCGGTCTTGGCGACCCAGGCCTGTCCAATGTAGATCCGGGGCGCGATTGAAAAACTGGCCGATGAAGTGGATGGGTCATTCGTTATGGTTCCCGCCAACCTGAAGACCTGGTCGCCGATCTTGACCTGCTGTCCTGCTTTCAGCTCGAGTTGAACAAACAGTTCCGGTGCCGCGATCGCGACAGGTTCCTGACTCATCCTCTCGAATATCCGTTCACCTGATTCCTGACCGGTTTCATTGGTGAAACCGATTGCCCCATAGAACGGGAAGTTCTTGTCCACAGCCCTGATTTCCATCAGGCGTGCCGGAGGCGCGGCGTCGCGCCGATCCTCGCCGAAGGCCGATACCATGCTGACCCAGCCTGTTTCCTCGGCAATCCGGGTCCCCGGCGGGATGAGAGAATCAAAGGCCGAGATCTCGTCGACCTTCAGTGTCCTGAAAGCTGAAACAGCGATATCAGCACCGAGAATTTCGCGGGATTTACCTGAAAGACTTTCGTCAATTGAAGACTTCAATGCATCGACGGTAATGAAACCGACGAGCCCCAAGGCAATGTTCATCACAAAAAATAACGAGAACTTCGGGGTATTTATGATTTCCCGCCAGGCAAGTCGCAGCCAAATCATCATCAAGAGATCCTGTGAAGTTGGCCATCGCGCAATTGATAGCGCTCATCGCAGCGCGCCGCGAGGTCCTCATTGTGTGTGACCAGGATCAGAGTTGTTCCTTCTTTCCTGACCAATTCAAAGAGAAGATCCGTGATCTTCTCGCCCGTTTTGGTATCCAGGTTGCCACTCGGCTCGTCCGCCAGAAGGATTTTCGGATTTACTACCAATGCCCTGGCGATAGCCACTCGCTGGCATTCTCCGCCGCTGAGTTGTGAAGGCAGGTGGCTGGCCCGGTCAGCGAGCCCCACTGCTTTCAGTCGTGCAATGGCCTGCCTGGAGGCATCTGGTGTTCCGGCTATCTCAAGGGGCAAGGAAACGTTTTCCAGGGCAGTCAGAGTCTGGATCAAGTGGAACTGCTGGAAGACAATCCCGATGGTCTTGGCCCGGAAAGAAGAGAGCGCGGCTTGTGACAGTCCGGTTACGTCGAGTCCGTCCATCAGGATATTTCCAGTGTCAGGCTGGTCCAGTCCGGCCAGAAGACCCAGCAGCGTGGATTTGCCGCTCCCGGAAGGGCCCGTTATGGCGATGGTCCGGGCGCGTCTTGCTTCAAAATCAAGGGCACTCAGGACAGAGATCTTCTGTTCGCCACGCCCGTAGGATTTGGTGACTGCGCGGACTGCGATGACGGGGCTTTCTTGTCTGTCTTGCCCTGTTTGCTGAATCACAGAATCGGCTCCAGGCTTTTCCATACGGTATCCAGGATCATTTTGTGACCATTCGGATTCGGGTGGATTCCGTCCTCGATATTCATCGAGGCGCGGGCCGCGACACCTTCGAGAAGGAACGGGATCAGGGTTACTTTTTGATCGCGTGCCACTTTTTTGAAAGTTTCCTCGAACGCCTCAGAATAACTTTTTCCATAGCTGGGCGGGACCTTCATGCCTGCCAGAATGACCCTGATCTGGTTTTCTTTGGCGATCGTGATCGCCTCCTCCAGGTTTTTGCGAAGCGCGCCAACGGGCAGACCGCGCAATCCGTCATTTGCGCCGAGAGCAAGGATAAGGTGCGTGGGTTTTTTCGGCGATTTGAGGAGAAACTTCAGACGCGAAGTGGCGCTGGCCGACGTGGCGCCAGAGATTCCCGCGTTGATGGATTCAGCCCCCGGACCAAATTTTTCCTTGAGTCGCTGGTCAAGCAACGCGGGCCAGGCACTGGACGGACTGATCTCGAAACCTTCTGTCAGGGAGTCTCCGAGGCAAAGCACGACGGGTTGTTTGGACGGGCTGCCAGGCGCGGTATTGGTCGCAAACAGCGGTTGCGACACCAGTGCAGTCAGCAAGATCAAAATGTTCTTCATTGGAGAGACTCCGCCAAGAATGACGGAGTAAAGAATACACCAATTGTAGAGATAAATGGTGCTCAGGGCGGGACTTGAACCCGCACGCCTCTCGGCACTAGCCCCTCAAACTAGCGTGTCTACCAATTCCACCACCTGAGCAAGGTGCGTACAGCGAAGTACGAAAGGGATCAGGGTTTCGCGGCCGGCGAGGCTGCAGGGGTCTTCGGTGCTTCAGATGGCGCCGGGCTTGGTGAAGCCGATGGCGCTGCCGAGGCATCCGGGGTGGCCGAAGGGCTTGGTGAAGCCGCTGCTGCCGCCTTTTCCTGCAATCTCTTACCGAGACCTACGTCTCCACTTTTCCCTTGGATCACACTGAGGGAGATCGAAGTCACCATGAAGATCCCGGCAGCAGCGTATGTCAGCTTGCCGAGAAGCGTGGTGGCTCCAGTCGCGCCAAGGAGTCCCGATGACGAGCCGCCGCCGAATGCAGCGCCCACACCCCCGCTGTGCCCGCCTTGAACGAGTACGACGAGGATCATGAAGAGCGCGACGCCGACATGAATGACTGTCAAAAGGGTTTCCAAGGCCGATCCTGTATGCAAACGTCCTCGCGGACGGATGTTTAAGATGGTGGCGCCTCCCAGAATCGAACTGGGGACACGTGGATTTTCAATCCACTGCTCTACCGACTGAGCTAAAGCGCCCTCGCAAGAGACCAACTATCTACGCACAGCAGTCCGACTAGTCAAGATGACTCTTGCGCACCCCGGGCAGGCACCTTTAACCTGAGCCGCCGGTTATGCGCTTTTATGCCAGTGAATGGGGGTAAATTCACGTGAAAGTAGCCTCAGCACCCATCTTCGTCAGGGATGCCGCCAAGCCAGTCATCATCGCCGGACCCTGTATGGCCGAATCGCAGGATCTTCTAGAGGCCACGGTGGCCCCCCTTGTCCGTCTGGCCCGCGACCTGGATTTCACCCTCGTCTTCAAGGCCAGCTTTGACAAAGCTAACCGGTCCTCGATTGAGGGGTACCGTGGACCTGGCCTGGAGCGGGCAATGGGTTGGTTTGCCGAAATCAAGTCTCGCCATGGGGTCAGGATCCTGACTGATGTGCATGAAACGGGGCAGTGCCAGCCTGCGGCTGAGGTATGCGATGTGCTTCAGATCCCGGCTTTTCTTTGCCGGCAGACAGACCTGATCGTTCGGACCGTCCAGACGGGGCGGGCCGTGAACATCAAAAAAGGCCAGTTCATGGCGCCCCAGGCGATGGCAAATATCGCTGGCAAGGCCGTTGCGGCCGCGAAAGTCGCGAACTTGCCGGTTGATGTCGCATTGACCGAGCGGGGCGCGAGCTTCGGATACGGCAACCTGGTGGTGGATATGCGCGCATTTCCGGTCATGGCCCGCTCAGGGACCCCGCTGATCTTTGACATTACACACAGCACTCAACTGCCCGGGGCTGCGGCGGACGGCAAGAGCTCTGGCGCTGACCGGGAGTTTGCGCCGGTTCTGGCGCGTGCGGCCGCAGCCACCGGATATCTGGACGGTTTTTTCCTTGAGGTGCATCCCGAGCCGGAGATGGCCAAGAGCGACAAAGAGGCTCAGCTCTCCATCCCCCAGGCCGAGACTCTGCTGAGGCAGATCATCCCGCTTTGGCACTCGTCAAGGAAACTCAGGACTATCGACGCTGTTTTTGGGTCGAAATAAATCGCGAGACTTGACGCGCGGTCTCCTTGACCAGAGTGTCGTTGTCTCCTGGCTCGTCCAGGATTGTCCCCAGAACGCGATCCAGGGCTGGATCATCTGTGACCGCCATCGCGATCAATGCATTACGTCTCAGACCACTTCTTTTGGCGCGTGTCATGGCGGTTCCGCCAAACAACCGTTCGTAAAGTCCCTGATCCATTGTCGCTATTTCCTGCAAGGGAACGGATTCCAGGGATCGAGTCAGGTCGGATCGAGTCAAGCGCTCTGCGTCCCGGTTATACGGGCATACATCCTGACAGATGTCGCAGCCGTACCAGTATTTTCCGAGCCACGGCCAGAATTTCTCCGGGATGGGGCCGCGATGCTCAATGGTCCAGTATGAAAGGCACTTGCGGCTGTCCAGATTCCACGCGACGTCCAGCGCGCCGGTCGGACAATGTACCTGGCATCGCTGGCAGGAACCGCAGTCGTTGGCATTTCGTCGTGACTGTTCCTTCACCAATGGCCGGGTCACTGGAATTTCAAGGGCAGTGAGGATCACGCCGAGAAGCATGAAACTCCCCATTTTTCCGGCGATGAAACATGTGTTTTTTCCGATGAATCCAGAACCGGCTTTCGCGGCGAGGGCGCGTTCAAGAACCGGCGCGCTGTCGACACAAACCCGCCGTGAAATGGCCGTATCTGGAACTACGTCATGGAAGGCTGCCTCACCCTCCTCCCACATGACTTTGTGATAATCACGGAGGCGCGCGTATTTAGCGATCCTTGGACGACCCGTGATGGTGTTTTCATCCACCGGCGCATAGGGCAATCCAAAGACGACAGCCGACTTCGCGTCCGGCAGGATGCCATGCGCGTCTTTACGAAGGCCAGCATTCCGGACGAGGAATTCCATGCCGGCATGGTTTCCCGCCTCAAGCCAGGCGAGAAATCGTTCGTGGTCTGTAGCGACATCCAGATCCGTGACGCCAAGAAAAACAAAACCGCGGGAACCGAATGATTCCCGCAGGCGTTTTACTACCGGAGATGAATCGTTTGTTTCGTCCAAGTTCACTCACGCCTGGAAATGACACTCTTCATGCGCGCCTGCCCGACAGGACTTCCCGGGTCTGTTTCGCCGATCAGGAGCGGCCTTCTAATGGCCCTGATGGCGACTTGCAAGTAGGAATCCTCCTCCAACACCGGGCACTTGTCTCCATACGCGGCTACAATCCTTCGATGAGCCTCTGCGAGATTGTAGAAGGGGATTTTCACAAAGGCATGATGGACGGAATGGAAGTTGAGACCGTTGTAGAAAAAACTTACCAGGTCATTCGTGCGGATATTTCGGCAATTGAAGATTTGAGTCTCAAAATAATGCGCGGCCTTGCCAAACCGGCCATAGTGCTCCGTGTGCGCTCGCAGCTGCTGAAGCGCTCCGACCATCCTCTCCACGAGCAGATAAAGTAAAAAGTATTTCAATCCCAGACCCTGTGAAATGCAGATACTGTAGATCATGACGTTCACGCCCAAGATACCAACCGCGTCGACGATCAGGGCGCGTCGCATGGATTTGACGTGACGCGCGAACGGAAGCGCGCGGGCCAGTGTGGAAACGATGAATCCGAGGCCGCCAAGGACAAACATGTCGACGATCCACTGATTGCGCACGTACCACCGGACGAACATGCCCGCGCGGGCGTATTCGTCCGCGGTCCACTGGACGCGCTCCGGGTCGTTCTCGTCGCTTCCGTTCATCTTGTGATGGATCTTGTGAATCTCCCGGTAGGTCTGATGCGGCCAAAGAAGTGGATAGCTCACGGCGAGTGGATAGAGCTCGTCGTACCAGGCCCATCCCGTCAGCGTGCGGTGGATGGCGTCGTGAGTCATCACCATCAAAGTCGTGACCACGAGTCCGGCAACAAAAGCCAGGCCTATTGAGAGTGCCGGGGATGGACTGTACACGGCCGCGATCGCCAGTGACATGAAGATCCCATAGCCGATGGCGGATTTGACCAACCCACGCCACGGTTTGATCTGCTCAAGATCCCGGATGAGCGCTTCGAGGTCTTTCGGTGAAACCAAGCCCAACCGTTTGTTCGAAGTGTCATGTGCCATGACAAACCTCCTCATCTATCTTATCGAACGCTGACGAGAAATTCTTGAACAGTCGCAAACCTCCGTAATCATGAGCGTATCTGGCATCATTTTCAGGCTTTCCCAGTCGTTTCCGGACTCATCATTAAAGGTAATGACCAGGCATTTTGTGCCTGCCACCGGTTCGAGTAAAATTGAGAACATTGTTGCGAACGTACTGTCTGCCTGAATCACGAAAAGGAAGTCGCATGAAACTTCTGGCTTCAACACGTTTTGGATTTTTGCGTCCTGCCGTTTCTGCCGCTGTCGCAATCGCTTCGGTTGCTACACTTGCTGGCAGCGCTCTCGCACATGAGGCGAATGACTCAGACGGCAAATCCCGCATCCTCACACTCAAACTCCGTGATTTCAAAAACCAGATGCGCGAGCTTGTTGAGAACGGATACGACATCGCCGGCGCGAATCCGGACACAGGTCTTGTTGATATCGTTCAACGCGCTGACTCAAAGCAGCCATTTGACAAGGCAATTTTCGCTCAAGCGGTCAACGTGAAGTCGTTCGACCCCGCGATCGCGCCGGATCCTGGATACAAGAATCCTGCCGAAGTTGAGGAGCTGGTCAACCGGATCAAGAACAACCATCCGGATCTGGTCCAATTGGAATCATTCGGACGGACGCACGAGGGTCGTGATCTTTGGGCGATCCGCATCACTGCCCCGGCAACATCAAAGGACGGTGACAAGCCTGTTGTATTCCTCAACGCGCTGCATCACGCGCGCGAAGTGATGACGGTTGAGGTTGCCCTCGATGCGGCTGAATATTTGACAACGCAGTACGCGACCAATCCGGAGGTCCAGAACTGGTTGAATCGCGCTGAGATCTGGATCGTTCCCATGGTCAATCCGGACGGAAGCAACAAGGTTTGGACCGAGGACAACATGTGGCGCAAGAACACGACCGGTTCAGACGGCGTGGACGTGAACCGCAACTACCCATACCGTTGGAATGGTTGCAACGGATCCAGCGGCAGCCCGTACAACGACACGTACCGGGGACCGAGCGCTGGCTCTGAGAACGAAACCCAGGCAATGATGAGCCTCATTGAGCGAATCCGTCCGGTGTACAGCATCTCGTTCCATTCCTACAGTGAGCTTGTCCTGTACCCATACAGCTGCGATGGTGAGCGTGTTCCGCAGCGTGAAGTCGTCGAGGGTGGTGGTCGTGAGATGGCGAATCTCCTCTTGTCTGATACAGGCAGCGGCAAATATCGTCCCGGCACGTCATGGGAAATTCTTTACGCGGTTGACGGCGGCGACATTGACTGGATGTACCATGAGCACAACGTCATTCCTTATGTGATTGAACTCAACGGGATGACCCAGGGGTTCCAGCCGTCTTTCAGCGCCTGGCGCAACAAGACGGTCACCAAGGTCCGGGCAGCTTGGCAGTATGTGATCAAGCGCGCTCTTGGAAGCGGCGTTCGTGGCAAGGTCTCCCTGGCTGGCGAGTCCGCCGTGGACGCGGTGGTCCGGGTGAATAACGTCGCGAAGCAGGGTGACGAGGGCCAGATGATCAAGGTGAAGTCTGACGGAACTTTCCACGCAGTCCTGGTCCCGGGAACTTACAAGGTGGCTGTGGCAATCGGGAACCGTACGGTCGAGAAGACGGTACTTGTTGGCGGCGAACTCGTCAGAATGGACATTGACCTCTGAGAGTCAGCCTCGGCATGCCCTTTCGATGAGCTCATAGGGGGCTGAGTGGCCCCACCAGATTTGTTGTGCCTCGCGCGCCTGCTCGATCAGCATGGGGATCCCGTCTTGCGAGGGAATTCCCATTGATCGGGCGGCTTCGAGGATGCTGGACGTTTTTCCGTAACAGAGATCGACAAACCAAAGTCCCGATGATTTTCCGGATGCCGTCAGTGCCCGCGCGAATTCTGTCATGGTGTCTCCGCGCAGCGGTGCCGGGGTTGCCTGGATGACGAGCGTGCCTTGGCCGCTTGATTCGATCAGCCGGGCAAACTCCAGCGGGCTCCATTGATGAACATCCTTCGAACCCGGTGCTCCGCTGCGAGCGAGGCAGTCGACCGGGCAGTCAAGTTTTGCCCGGATGGCATCGACGACCCCGCCGTTCCCGAGAAAGATCACGCGCTGAATGGATTCCTGGTGGCACCCGATCCGGGCAAGGCCGGCGAAAAAACCGGCCGCGTCCGTCGAGGTCATGCTCCACCACGATTTACCCTGTTGCCTGAAAAGCGTGTTTACCGGCTGGTCGCTCAACAATTTTTTCCAGGGCTGTGTGATATTCAGGCCTGTCACGCCGTTTTGCCATGCGTGATCGAGAAAATCCCTGACTGCCCCGGGCGTGGCCAGGTCGTGGAGTTGATACGTTGCCGTGATACCAAGGTGGCGCGCGGCGGATTCGTGGATCCGGGGTGACAGGCTGTACGAGATGTCCCGGCCTACGAGGCCAAGTAGATGGGTCATTCGGATTCAGGCGCGTATCGGACGCTTTAAATCTCTGATGAAGTTCGCCAGTTGGTTCCGGTCCTCGTCCCCGAGTTCGTCGAAAGCGAGATCGATGTCAAACGAGCCCTTGAGTCCCGGGACTGGAATAGCGCGGAGTATACGCCCTTTGATCGGCGAGGAAATTCCCGGCAGCGACAGTTCGGCGACCTGACCTGCCGATGGCATGGCATCAAAATCCACAGGTTGACTTGTCACAACGGACGCGTTGCGCAGGCTCAGGGAGCGGAGGAAGGATTTCCTGGAATCTCCCGGGGGAATCTTCCCCTGACCAAGGATCAGGCCGACATCCAGGTAGAGATGGTCGATCCGGAAGTTGTTCAGGAGGCGCCCGATCGCTGTTTTTGGTGAAGTCAGTGTCGACCAAAGGCCCAGTACAAGGGTGACGAGAACGAACAAGGAAGCCGCTATGATGGCGATTTCCGTGGCCAAATCCAGTACCCGGTCAGTCGTTTGCTGGGCCGAGAGGCTGAGAACACTTTCCGCTCCGAGTGCGGAAACGGCCGGAGCATAGAGCTGGCTGGACCAGTCGACCGAAGCTGCGGTAATGATGCGGAGCTCGTTCATGCGGGGTGTTTAACATACCAGCAGAAAATGAACACAGGATTTTAGGTTGCAAACCCACAATTCCATCGAAGCGTTCGTGGCGTCCCGTAAACGTCTCAAACCATCGTCTGGTTACGTGCTAACCATTGGAAATTTCGATGGATGTCACCTCGGGCACCAGGCACTGATCCGCTGCGCCCGCGAGCTGGCAGGGGATGGTGAGGTTTGCGCCCTGACCTTTGAGCCGCGACCCGCGGTTTTTTTCCGTAAACAGAGGGGGCTTCCTCCTGACGAGCACGCGCCAGCCACGGAGTCGCTTTTCGACGCGAGGCAGAAAACCCGTGCGATGGTAGAGCTGGGAGTCAACCACCTGATATTCCAGAATTTCGATCTGACATTCAGCCAGCTTCCAGCAGCTGACTTTTTCGCAGCGGTGACTTCTGGTGGTTGTGCCGGGATTGTGGTGGGAGATGATTTTCACTTCGGCTTCGGCCGCGCCGGTGACACGGCATTTCTTTCAGCCGAGTGCGCGCGGGCGGGCATCCAATTCCGAAAGGTCAGCGCCATCATGGTCAACGGAGTACGCGCCAGCAGCAGTACCATCCGTCGCGAATTGCTGAAATCCGGGAATGTCGAGCTGGCATTTGCGCTTTTGGGCCGGGAATACGCGCTCGATGGTGAAATTGAGCGCGGCGCGCAAAATGGCCGCAGGATTGGAATCCACACCGCGAACCTTAAGTCTCTGGATCAGATCATCCCGCGCAACGGTGTTTATGCCGGATATTTTTTGCTGATCGACGATGCGGACGGCGCTCCGTTGATTGCCAGGGACCTCTCGGCCATGCCTTGCGTCATCAATATCGGTCACCGCCCCACCGTCGACTTGAGCGCGAACCCCAGGCTCACGGTTGAGGCTCACATCTTCGATCGCGAATTTGGCGCGGCAGATTTTTACGGCAAGCGCGCCCGGATTTATTTCTCTGCCCGGCTTCGTGATGAGATTAAGTTCACCTCGATTGAACAGCTCAAATCTCGAATTCACGAGGACATAGAATTGGCACGCCAA
>CAWUNT010000041.1:0-11420 GCA_963923405.1 uncultured bacterium
ATTTTCACGAACGAGTACGGAACTTCCAGCGGTTCGCATCCGCGTTGGCGCGCGCTGGCCACTCTCTGGCCATCGATGCTGATCTGGTATTCCGCGTTGGTGATGCCTGGATTCGCGCAGGGACTCTTGCCGACATAATCCGGATCCACCGTGTCCGCCGAAGGCCGGAACACGAGGCCCTGATTGGTGCGCACGACGCCGATGAGTTTTCCTGCCTGGGTGACCTCGAGGCGCGCCGATGGCAACAGGCTGGCAGTCGCGTCGGGGGCAGCGGGCCGTTGCCGGTCTTTCACTGGATCGATGATCTCGTACCCGGCAGCACGGCATCCGCCGAGAGTGATGAGGCTGGCCAACGCGATGAATTGCAGGTTCTGTTTCATCCTCGGGTGCTCCCTTATTTGCGGTAAATGCGCAGCTCAACCCGGCGGTTCAAGCGGCGGCCCTGGTAATTGTTGTTTTTCGCGATCGGGTTTTCCTCGCCGTGCCCGACAGCCATGATCTTGTTGGGCTCCAGCTTGAATTCCTCGATGAGACGCTTGCGGATGTTCATCGCGCGCCTGTGGCTCAAGGTCAGGTTGTACTGGTCATTGCCAACGCTGTCCGTGTAACCGTCGATGATCAGTTTTTTCCACCCCGGCCCTTTTTTCAGGTGCGCCACAAGACGTTCCAGGATCGAGTGGGGGTCGTTGACGATTTCCTTGTCGCTGTCAAAGGCGAACAAGAGGTCGTTGATGATGATTTTTTCCTCGGCCTTTGGCGGCAGGGAGAATGGATCCGTGGGTGGCTTCGGGCGCTTTTGCGGCTTTGTTTCCTCGGGCGTGGTCGGCGCGTTGTGACGGCTGAATTCCGGTCCGGTTGTCCAGTTTACGCCGGCATAAATCCGCAAGTCCGGAGAACTGATTCCCTGCGTCAGTTCCCGGCCAAATCCACCGTGGATGGCGAGGTTGTTGCTGATGTCGTGCTTTGCGCCCAGCAGGATTTCCGCCGAGGAACTGGCACGGTTGGTGTTGTCATTGGACTTCGAGACAGGCCAGCTTGCGAAAATTTCCGCGATTGCCCGCGTGTCCGAGTCCTTGAACCGGTAACTCGCCGCGGTGGACGCGATCCATTGGTTGCCGAGGGGATCGATCGGGCTGCCGGCGTAAATCTCGTCGCCTTTCTCGCGCCAGCGGTAGCCGGCGTTCAGGGCCAACGAATAGTCTCTCCAGGTCGTGTCGGCCAGGGCCTCAATATTGACGGTCGGGCTGCCGTTTTTCCCCGCGTAAGGGTTGTCTTTCAACCGGTTGAAATTGACCGATCCCGCGACGGCGAAACCTCCATCGTCCGTTCCCGAAAGGCGGTATTTCGCGTTGACCCGGACTTCCGTGTTGCCGCGTTGCGAAAACTGTCCGCGCGGGGAGTCCTTGTCATCGACTTTCTGGTCAATGATTTGTGGCAAGGACAATCCAAGGTCCAGCTGGGGCATGATCCCGACGCCGATGTTCAAATCCATGCCGAGGAGCTGGTCGCCGCTTTTTGCCGGGAACTGGTTGGTGTCGCGGTCACGAAGGCGGGGCAATGTATTGGTCGCCTGGTTCAGGAAGAGGCCGAGGTTTATGATGCCGGGGTCGAGGGTCTCCGAGGATTGAACCGTGACGAAATCAAGGCCGTTTGTTGTCGGGTTGAAATTCTGGGTGTCATTGCCGATCACGTTTGCCGCGGCGGGCGGGACAATTCCGGCGGCCGCGATAGCCAAAATCACGGTTCCATAATGACGACGGGCCATCTGG
Source organism: uncultured bacterium (assembly GCA_963923405.1). Taxonomy (GTDB): domain Bacteria; phylum Bdellovibrionota_B; class Oligoflexia; order Oligoflexales; family RGVZ01; genus RGVZ01. The sequence continues at coordinate 1,770 of CAWUNT010000041.1, forward strand.
GGATCCTTCCTGGAATGTCCGCCGGCGCTTCCTTGCCAGACAAGCCTGCCGGAACGGGTTTTTGCCTTGAGATCGTGCCCTCATAGTATATGATCCGCCCGGAAATTTGACCAGTTTTGACCAGTTTCAACCAGTTTCAGGGAATTCCGGCCGGCATGGCAATGGCCGGGAACGACAGGAGAAAACGTGTTTGAGAAGAACTACAAGTCCGACGTAGAGGCGGCCCAGAAGGACATCGATTTCGCTGCCAACAACTACAAGGTGGAGTTCGAGACCACCGCGGGCAACATCCGCCTCGATTTGCTGCCGGATGTGGCGCCGAACCACTGCAAGAACATCATCGGGCTGGCTCGCGCCGGTTTTTATGACGGCATCATTTTTCACCGTGTGGTCCCCGGATTTGTGATTCAGGCCGGGTGCCCGAAGGGCGTCGGCACGGGCGGTCCGGGTTACCGGGTCAAGGCGGAATTCAACAAGACCCCGCATGTGGCCGGCGTATTGTCGATGGCCCGCGCGCAGGATCCGGATTCCGCCGGGTCCCAGTTTTTCCTGTGCCTTGGCAAGGCCGCATTCCTTGACGGGCAGTACACTGCCTTTGGCCACACCAGCGATGACGCAAGCCTCGCCGTCGTCAAGACGATTGGCGAGGTGGAGACCGACGACCGTGACCGTCCCATGGAAGATGTCACGATCAAGAAAGCGACCGTGACGGTTGAGCCGAAAGCCTGACAAGAACGTTCCCGATAAAGAGGCCCGCAAGGGCCTTTTTTTCATGGTGATGGCCTCCGTGTTCTTCTCGTTCATGGGGGCCATGTTCAATTACGCGCAGATTCTGGAGCCTGAGGGGTCGCCCCTGGTTGGGAGTTTCGTGCGCCTGGTGGTCAATATCCTGGTGATCGCAGGGGTCGCCTGGCATTCAGGCACGCTGTGGGAGTTGCCTGGCGACCGCAGGTTGTCTCTCTGGGCGCGAGGGTTTTTCGGGGCTCTTTCCCTGATATTCGTCATGTACGGGATTCACGCGATTGGCGTCGGGGAGACGTCATTCCTTCACGCCAGCAACAGCATCGTCATCGCTGCCCTGAGCCCCTTTGTCCTGCGCCAGGCTAATTCCCGGCTGGCATGGGTGGCGATCGCTGGCGCGACTGTTGGACTGTGGTTCCTGGCCCAACCTCGATTCGAGGACCATAACCCGGTGGGGCGTATCGTGGCCCTGTTGTCTGGCGTGTGGGCGGCCATAGCCTATCTGATGATCGCGCGGGCCGGACGGAGCAACTCGTCCAACACGGTCATTTTTTACCTGTGCGGTGTCGGGTTGATGATGCATGCGCTCATTTTCGCAGGCAATGGCGCTGGAATGCCCGTTCCCGATGGCGCCCGGGTGATTGTGTGGCCGCGCGACCCCGCGACGTACGCGTTTCTCGTCGGTGCCGGCGTGATGGCCAGCGTGGCGCAGTTTTTCCTGACGGCTGCCTACCAGAGCGCGCCGGCCGCGCTGAATGCGGCCGTCAGCTACCTGACACCTGTTTTGAACCTAGGCTGGTCGGTTTTTGCCTTTGGCCGCCATCCGGACGGTCTGGCACTTGCAGGAGCCGCCATGGTCCTTGTTTGCGGCGTTGCCTTGCCTGTCATCGGTGTTTCAGCTAGAAAGAAGACAAAACAGGCTCATGTCGCCAATGCACGGAATACGGAAAGTCTCTCGCTCTAATTTTTCCCAGGGAGTCAGCCTTGCAACCAGTTGAGATCATGCCCATCCAAGATTCGTTGATTCTCCGCGCGCGTGGTTCGGAACTTCTCATTCTCGCCCAGCATGTGTCCGAGCTGAAGCATCGCAAGTCGCCGCGCGATTTCTCGATGTACTTCACGTCAGAGGCGCTCGTTAACCGCCCCGCGCGCAAGCTCTTCGAATCGTGGCTGCGCAAGGACGGCGGATTGTGGAAGCGCTTGTTCGACATGGTCCACGAGATGGAACTGGGCGCGGGCGACCACGCCGAATCCAAGCCCGAAGTCACGCCGAAAAACGTCGGACTGAAGTCCAGCGCGCCGGTCGTTGAGCCGGTCGCGAAGTCTGACAAGTCCGCGAAGGCATCGAAATCCGCGCCAAAGAAGGAAACTCCCGCGGCGAAGGAAACAGCCTCCAAAAAGGCAGCGCCGGCTAAAACAGCCAAGCCGGAAAAACCGGCCAAGGTTGAGAAACCGGTCAAGTCAGACAAGCCAGGCAAATCTGCCGCCGCCGCCAAATCCGCGAAAAAGCCTGTGGCCAAGTCCTCCGCAAAGCCATCGACAAAGCCCGCTGCCAAGTCGAAGCCCGCGGCCAAGTCCACCAGCAAGTCTTCGACGAAGCGCTGATGATCCGGAAGTACCTCGTGATCGGCAACAGGATCTCGCTCGCCTCAACGAGGCGGGATTCAATCCAGGCCACCGGGCCATTGATTGAGCTCTTGATGCCGATCGACGTGTACTGGCAACTGGAGGAAGAGTTCAAGAAATACGACATGATGGCATCCGAGGGTGATGACAGCATGGTTCTCGCCGAACTCAGCAAAAAAATCCTCAAGCAGATGATCCCTTATGCCGTGAATGAGAAAGAGCGGATCTGGCTGCACAAGAACGTGGACAACAAGTGATGAATCGCGCGGTTTTCCTTGACCGTGACGGAATCCTGAATGTTGACCGCGGATACACCTGGCGCCTGTCTGACCTTGTTGTTCCAGATGGCGTCCCGGAGTCTCTCTCGATCCTGAAAAAACTGGGTTTCAAGCTGGTTGTCGTGACAAACCAGAGCGGTGTTGCCCGCGGTAAATTCCCGTTGTCCGCCGTCGAGGCATTCAACGCGGCGCTGGAGTCGGAGATTGTCCGGCGTGGTGGACCGGGATTCGACATCATCATGACATGCCCGCATCACCCCGATGGCAGCGTCGTGCCTTACAACATCCGTTGCGAGTGTCGAAAGCCGGGCGTGAAACTCCTCAAGGATGCCAGTGTGGCCCTTGGCATCGATTGCTCCGGAAGTTTCATGATCGGTGACAAATGGAGTGACGTGCTGTGTGGGTTTCGTGCCGGCGCCCGGCCAATCCTGGTCCGGGAGGCCGCCAGCCTTTCCTACGACTTGCCAGAAGGTGTCCGTGTCACGAGACCGGTCCCCGGCGGTGAAGCGTCGCGTTCAGGCGGAATCGCGACCTCTTCCGAAACAGGTGATGTCGAGATTTATTCGTCCTTGTCGGACGCGGTGTCCCGTGTGGCTGGTCTGGAATCCTGAAGCTCGTGTTTTTTCTTCAGCAGCATCTTGATGCGCGGTCCGCAGCGTTCTCCGTGGCAACCGCCTGAACCTGTGCCAGCCATGCGATTCACGTCTTCGACCGTGTCACATGCCTTGATCGCGGGCAAAACTTTGCCGAGCGGAATGCCTTTGCAAATGCAAACAACCGTCGCCAGTCGCTTGATGCGTTCTTCTTTTTCTTCTTTTGTCAGGTCTTTGCCTGTCACTGATAGAGCTCTCCGAGCCATCGAAGCCACCGTGGGTCCAAAGCGCCAAACACGGCAGGCGTCGCGTTGCACGCGGCATGAAACGCGACAGGGACCCAGATACTCCGGAATTCAAGGTAAAGCCAGTCCGCGATCAACGCAAGGAGCAGCGGGCCAAGTGGGACTCCTCCGGGATGTCCAGCGAGGATGCCGGCCAGGGTCGGGCCGGTATGAACCCACGCGAAGAGCACAGCCGCAAAATAGCTGCCGGCCAGGTTGCCGCAGTCATCACGCAATCTTGGCGATACGAGGCCGCGATAGACCAGCTCCTCAAGGGTTGGAGCCAGCAATACCGTTCCCAGCCACCAGAAGGCGGTTGGGGGCTCCACGAGGGGCTGGCCCGGTAATGCCGGGGGAATCCAAATCGCCGTCGCGGTCGCGGCCGTGGCGGCGAGGGTCAACCAACCCGGACCGGCGGTGAGGATCGCGATGACTACGGATTTTCGGGTGCCGCCCGGGCCGACAAGGCGCAGGTCGGGTTGCCGTGCCAGAATCCAAGCGAGCGACACGATGATCGCATGCACGAACAGGGGGGCGATGATGGGCGTGATCATCGAGGAATGCCACGCTGAAATGGCTGGGATTTCCCGGAGCAAGCGCGTGCCGGCCGAGAAACTCTCTCCAAGCAAAACGGCCACCACGATGACTTTCGTGGCGGCCGTCAGGTAATTCCTGAATTCTTTGATCATTGGCGACCGGAACTAGACGGTAGCGTTGGCGTTCAACTGCCTCAACAACCGTTCCAGGCCCTTTTTGCCCTGGTCGCTCATCTTGTCGAAAGCGACTCCAACTTTCTTGCCGTCGTTGGTTCTCCATACGACGTGGCTCTTGAGTTGGGCCATTTCTGCGCCGGCTCTCTCGTTCCTTGGAATCGGGAGTTCGATGGCAACTTCTTCGCCAATCTTCAATTTCGCGCCCGCGGACAACTGGATGCACGCTCCGCCGATACTGACATTGATCAGTTGTCCGGGAAACTTCGGCGTGCGTTTCCCGCGTCCCGCGCTTTTTCCGAGGAGGCGCGTTTTCGGGTTGAAGTCAAAGCGACGCTGAACGCGGAACTTGCCGACCAGGAAACGGTCGATTTTCTCGCCGAGCTGCTCCGCGCGGACCGGCTTGCGCACCCACATGCCGGCGTCGTCATAGGCGAACAACTCCTCGCCAACCGCCTTCTTCACGATGTCATCTGGAAAGGCCGTGAGCAGGATAGGGCCGCGGAATATCTTGCGGATCGCGTGGATCAGGGTGACCCCGTCGGTATCGGGCAGGTCGAAGTCAACAACACAGAGGTCGGGAACAACCGGATTGGTGTTGGGACCTTCCGCGTTTTCGACTCCCTCGAGAATCTCGAGGGCTTGCTTGCCGTTGGCCGCGACGAGCACCGTGATACCGGGAACCTTGTCCTTGAATACCTCGGAGCTCATGACCATGCTTGGCTTGCTCGGGTCGATAATCAGCACCGTACTCATGCACGCATCTCCCTTGTCTCGGCATTTCTGGTCTTGGTAATCCGGGAAATTCCCGCGTCAATCGAAGTGATTTCAGTTGATTCCACTCGCGTGGCCAGGCTGAAACGCGGTGTTCGCCCTGCCTGAAACCCCTCAACAACCATTATCCCAGCTTTCTCGCGTCAAGAGAATCCGCTGTGAGCCGATCCACTGGCTGGGCCGCGCGTTCGCGGCGTGTGGGCACGGTTCAACCCTTTGGTTTTGCGGCAAATGCGGAAACATTGTGTAAAAACAGTGAGCGCTGGAAAATTTCGCGGTCGTGCGCTGATGGTTCTTTTCAGCGCGGGTATCGGGATGGTTTCCTCGCGCGCGGATGCCCGCGGGTTCGCGATCCGTTACGACGCGATGCGTCCGTCCCTGAGATTGCCGGCGAATGCCGTTGAAATTCAGGTGGCGCCTTCCACTGAGCAGATCGAGCGCCGGGTTCAGGTGGCCGAGTCTGACTTGCGTGTTGAGCCCCTCTACCTGGCCGTGCCAGTCGACGATGACGAACGCGCGGCAATGGCCCTCAAAATCGCCAAGCCGAAAAAGTACCGCGCGTTGATGGCCGCGCTTGACGCTGAGCTGGAGAAGGCACGTTCGGCCGGGGAAGCCAGCCCTGCCGGTCAGGGTGCCCAGGGAAACCAGAACAACATGGTCAATCCCCTCGCGTCGGATGACGCGAAGAAGACCCGAAAGATCCGCATCCGGCCGGACCTGTTCCAATTGATGTCAGTCGCCGCGGTTACGTCCAGGATGCAGCGCACGCATCTGCGTGTGTCGATTGACTCGGCGGGCCTCCTCGACGATCCGGCCGCCCGTGGTGAACTTCTCACGCAGTTGGCGCCTTTCATGGATTCTGGGGACCTGAGAAAGATCGCCGAAAAGTTGCGCTTGGGCGTGTCTCTCGATGTGGATTCCGATGTGCTGCCGGCGGGCCCGCGCAGGGCCGTGAAGTCCTTTGAGATGTTCCGGGGCCCGAACTGTTTCATGACGGCCCTCGCCTTCCAGTACCCGAAAATGGTGCGGAGTCAGCTGGTCAACATCAAGACCGAGCGGGACCACCACGAGGTGATGATCAACAACGACGAGCTGTGGCGAGTTCTGCAGAGCTCGTTCTACGAGGTGGACCCGGCGCGTTCGCCATTGAAATTCGGCGACATGATTGTCTTTTTCCAGTTGCCGGCGAATCTCAAGTCCCCGTCGGACGCGGACGTTTCCTACCGCTGGATCAAGCACGCGACGACATACCTGTTCAACGATTTCGTGTACTCCAAAGGCTCGAAAAGCCCAAATTCACCTTATCTTGTCGGGGTGTTACGGTCTGAATGGAAGGCCTGGGAAAAACATGTCGCGGGCGGGGGTGGAAACCTTGGGGTAAAAGTCTTCCGTAAACCCCTCAAGAGTGCTACAAGCCGTCCTCCAAAGTCGCTGGACGACTGGCTTTACTGATGACGTTGGGCCCCGGCGATTTGATTCGATTCCTTCGTACCCAAGAGACTCACAATGTCCCCGATCAAGACTCAAATTCAGAGGGGCGCAAGAGTGCGCCGTGGCCCCGCGGGCATCCGTCCCGCGCGTCCGCAAAACGCGCGCCCGCAGAATACGCGTCCGCAAAACGCGCGTCCGGCCACCCAGCCGGAACGCGGTTGCAGGGTTGAGGGCGGCGGATGCGGTTCCTGCGTTCTCGTGAACTCCTCGTACGAGCCATCTTTGCAAGCCAAGTTCACCAAGGGGCTGAAGCACCTTGAGGCCGCGAGCCTGCTCGGCACAGCCCAGATCCTTGGCGTCAACGAAGCGCCGCGTCGCCTTGGCTACCGGACGCTCGTAAAACTCGCGGTCCGCCCCAAGGCATCCGTGAGCCCCGACCCATCGATGGACCGTTTCGCCATCGGACTTTTCGAGCCCGGCAGTCACGTGGTGATGGACCAGATTGAACACTGCCCGATCCATGCCCCTGCCTTGCGCTGGATGTTGCGTGACCTGCGTCGCGCCCTGAACGAATCTCCGGTCCAACCGTGGAACGAGACGACCGGGCAAGGGGATTTGCGGTACCTCGTGGCGCGATCGTCCCACATGACCAACGAGATCATGCTGACGTTTGTGGTTCGTGATACCAGCCAGAAAGCCAATCTCCAGAAAATCGTCAGCCGCCTCAAGCGTGAGGGGCACAAGGTCGCCTCGACCCACATGAACATGAACAGCGAACCGGGAAACGCGATCTTTGGCGCGGAGACGATCCGCCTCACGGGCAACGACCGTTTGCGCGAGCGCCTCTGTGACCTGAGTTTCGAGGTTGGTCCGACGGCATTTTTCCAGGTGAACCCGTGGCAGGCGGCCATGATGTACCGCCGTGTCGAGCAGCTCTCGGGGATGGCTTCGCCGGGTGGAGTGGCCTGGGACCTGTACTGTGGAATCGGCCAGATGTCCTTGATCCTGGCGCGGCAGGGTTTCCGGGTTTTCGGGGTCGAGGAAAACGAAGCGGCTGTCGCCGACGCCGCGTTGAACTCCAGGCGCAATGAATTGTCCGGGCAAACGACGTTCCTGGCGGCTCGCGTCGAGGACTCGGAGACCGCCTTCCCGGCCTGGGCGCAGAAGCCCGAGGTCATCGTCGTCAACCCGTCCCGCCGCGGCCTGCACGAGGGGGCCAGGGCCCACCTGGCCCACGTCCTGAGGCAGAACCCGGATACCAGGTTCATTTACGTCTCCTGCGAAGTCGAGACCCTCGCCCGCGACCTGGCGGCCCTTCGCCATGCCGGTTTCCGCCTGAGACAAGTTGAAGCTTTCGACATGTTCGCACATACTGACAATCTTGAATGGTTGGCGGTGTTGACCTCGTAACGGAGGCTGTGCGTGAAAGACAAGGGCGACAAGGAAAACCTTCCCGGGACGTTGATCGAGCCTTCAGGCGACGCGTTGACCTACGACCGTTACCTTCATGTGGATGACCTGCTGTCCTTGCAAGTTCCGCAGTCGGCACCCGCCGAGCATGATGAGACCTTGTTCATCATCATCCATCAGGTTTACGAACTCTGGTTCAAGCAAATCCTCCATGAGATGGACAAGTGCGAGCGGGCGCTCAACGCGGATTCCCTGACGGAGTTTCTGCGGACACTGAAACGCATCCACACCATCCAGAAGATTCTCGTTGACCAGGTGTCTGTTCTCGAAACCATGACCCCGACGGAGTTCAACCGTTTTCGCAACAGGCTCAACCCTGCCAGCGGATTCCAGTCGCACCAGTTTCGCATTGTCGAGTTCCGCATGGGTCTGAAGGATCCGGGATACCTGAAATTCTTCCGGGCGACGCCGGTGCACATGAACCAGTTGCGCGCGGCGATGGAGCGTCCATCCATTTACGACTTGTTCCTGCGGCTCCTGGCTCGCAAGGGATACCCGGTCCCGAAACGTGTGCTCGATCGTGATCCGGCCTCGGCGTGGGAGCCGGATGAGCAAGTCAAAGAGGTTTTGTTGTCGATTTACCGCGATCCAGGCGCGCACATCGACATGTACAACGCGGTCGAGGCGCTGATGGACCTTGATGAGGCATTCATGTTGTGGCGCTACCGTCATGTCGCGATGGTGGAGCGCATGATTGGATTCAAGCGCGGTACTGGTGGTTCCAGTGGAGTCGAGTACCTGACCCGCACGTTGTCCAAGAGATTCTTTCCTGAATTGTGGCAGCTGAGAAGCGACCTTGGCTCCTCCCAGTGGGGGTGAAACTTGTCCAGCAATCCTTTAGTCAATGATGTCACCGCGGGCCTGAAGCCTTATCCGATGGAAGAGCTCAGCCGCATCAAGGCCGGACTCGTAAAAGAAGGCAAGCCGGTCTATGACTTTGGCACCGGTGATCCGCGCATTCCGACGTGGTCCCCGGTGCGCGAGGCGCTGCTGGGTTCCTTGCCTGAAATCAGTCAGTACCCGAGTGTGAAGGGAATTGAGAAACTGGCCTTGGCCCAGGCCGGTTACCTGAAGCGCCGGTTCAACCTGGCGACAGGGAATGACCTCGCTGTCATTCCAAGCCAGGGCAGCAAAGAAGCCATCTTCAACATTGCCCTCTGTCTCGTCGGCCGCGCGGGCGGCAAGAAACACATCATTTATCCCGACCCCGGTTATCCGGTTTACCGGAGCTCGACCCTTTACGCCGGTGGCGTTCCCTGGCCTGTTCGTGTGAGCGAGTCAAACGGCTGGCTGCTGGAACCTTGGGATCTTCCGGATCATGTGCAAAAGAACGCGGCGGCCATCTGGATCAACCATCCACACAACCCGACTGGCGCGACCGCGCCCCTTGATTACTGGAAACGGGTCATCGAGTGGTGTCACAAGACGGACACGATCTTGCTGTCGGACGACTGCTACGTGGATATCTACGACACGGCTCTGGACGGGCAACTGGCGGCGAAATTCCCGGGCGGGACGGTGCCGCCGGTCGAGGCTGACCCCCGGCCGTTGAATCCTTTGCAGCTTTCGACGGATCGCGTCTTGTCGTTCATGAGCCTTTCCAAACGTTCAGGACTGACCGGATATCGCGCCGGCATGGTGGCGGGTGACCCGCGCATCATCAAGCCGTTCCTGAACGCGCGCGCGAACTTCGGAGTCGGTTCACCTGATTTCATCCAGCACGCGGCCGCCGTCGCGTGGGCTG
>CAWUNT010000042.1:0-11148 GCA_963923405.1 uncultured bacterium
GCGTTTGACGTTCAGGTTGAGTGTGGCGGTTTCCGGGTGCACTTCGCCCGCGTAACCAAGTTCGATCGTATTGCCTTTCGAGTCCTTGCCGGTGATGAGGCAACTGGCACGGGGGTGCATGTAAGGCAGTGACGCGGTGGTTTTCCCGTCGAACGGTCTCGCGGCGAAATCCTTGATGCCGAGCGCTGACAACCACTGGGACGCGACGCGCTTGGCCTCGAAGAATCCTGCGTGGCGCTCCTCGCCTGACCATGACTTTCTCGTCATGGGTTGCGTCAGGATTCCGGCGACAACAGGTTTCTCGACGGGGCGGCCACCTTCACCGGCGGCGCGCGCGGTCAAATGACGCGTGGTCAGCGCCCCTTGAACGTGTTTACGCGACAGGTATGCCCGCCCCATCTCGAACAACTTGACCCCGTTGCGTCCGTGGCGCGCGTTGTCAGCCGCCGCCTTGAGAAGGCCTGCGACAAGTGTTGTCTGGAGCAACGAGAATTCCTCGCTGAGCGGATTGACAATTCTCACCGCCGGCGCGAGGTCATGCCCTTCGGGGATCCTCAATTTGTTGAATTCGTCGCGCGACAGGAACGGGAAACTGATGGTCTCGCGGAGGCCGGCTTGCGCCATGAGCACGCGCGCGTCCTCGGCGAAATCAATTCCGGGATCTTCCGGAGTCGTGTCGAGGGCCATGACCGGAAGTTCGTATGGAATCGTGTCGAACCCGACCATGCGCGCGATTTCCTCGACGAGGTCCGCTTCGCGCTCAAGGTCGTGACGCCATCCAGGAATGCTGAAAATCATCTCGTTCTGGTGCTGTTCGACCAGTTTGATACCCAGGGCGGCAAAAGTTTTCTCGATGAATGATGATTCGATGTCCTTCCGGGCGAGAGTCTGGCGGGCACGATCAATGCGGAGCGCCACAGTCCGTGGTTGAGCCGGATGCGGATGGAAGTCGACGAGAGGCCCCGTGATTTTGGCTCCCGGGCAAACTTCGCAGAGCAATCCAGCCACGCGCCATGCCACATCGCCGAGGCGCTGGACATCGACGCCGCGCTCGAACCGGTGAGAGGCCTCGGAGCGCAATCCGAGGCGCTTCGATGTCACGCGGATGGCGTCAGGATTGAAATGGGCCACTTCAATCAGGACAGCCGTCGTATCTGGCTTGACCTCGGAATTGGCTCCACCCATGACGCCGGCAAGTCCGACAACGTGCCTGTCGTCACAAATGACCAGGTCGGTGGTCTGCAGTTTGCGTTCCTGGCCGTCCAGCGTCTTCAGGGATTCTCCCGTCCGCGCGTGGCGCGCTGTGAGGGATTTTCCGCCGACGTCACGTTCGTCGTACGCGTGGACGGGCTGGCCATACTCGAGCATGACGTAATTGGTGACATCGACGATCGCGTTGATCGGTCGCATGCCAGCCGCCGCAAGGCGCTTTTGAATCCAAGCCGGGGATTCAACCGTCTTGACTCCCTCGACGCGCAGGCCACAGAATCGCTGGCCGACGCTGGCGTTCTCAATGGAAGTCTTGAGCGGTCCTGTGCCGGCCGGTTTTGTGCTGTCCGCCGGAAGGGCCGGGAATTTCACAGGGCGATGGATCTTCGCGGACAAGTCGCGCGCGACTCCAAGGTAGCTCAAACAGTCCGCGCGATTTGGCGTGACGTTGAGTGTCATGACCATGTCGTCGGAGCCAAGCGCCGTTCCCACCGGCGTGCCGAGGGCCGGTTCGCCCTCGAGTTCAATGATGCGGTCGTGGTCATCGGAAATCCCGAGTTCCTTCTCGCTGCACATCATGCCAAACGATTTCTCACCGCGGATCTTGGCTTCCTTGATCTTGAAGTTGCCTGGCAACTCGGCCCCGACCATCGCCACCGCGACACGGATGCCCTCGCGCGCATTCGGCGCGCCGCAGACGATCTGCAGGTTGCTGCCAGTGCCCGCGGGACCGACATCGACCTGGCACAGGCGCAGGCTGTCAGCGTTCGGGTGTTGCACGGCCTGGACGATGCGCCCGACGACGACTCCGGGTGGCACGGCCGACACGCGTTCGACGTGCTCCACTTCGAGTCCGATGCTGGTCAGTGCCGAGCAGAGTGCCTTGTCGTCCACTCCGGTCAGGTCGATGTATTGCTCAAGCCATTCGCGCGAAATTCTCACGGGTTGTCCTTTGTTCAAGCGTGGACTGGAAACTGGCCAAGGAAGTCGTAATCGCCCTCAAAAAGTTGCCGCAAGTCTGGCAACGCGTATTTCAGCATCGCCATGCGATCGATGCCGAATCCGAAGGCGAAACCACTGTACTCCTCGCTCTCATATCCGACGGCCTCGAAGACTTTCGGGTGGATCATCCCGCAGCCGCCGACTTCCAGCCATCCGGTGTTCTTGCAAACGCGGCAACCCGCGCCGGAACAGATCGTGCACTGGACGTCAAACTCCGCGCCCGGTTCGACAAACGGGAAGAAACTGGGGCGGAAACGTGTCTTGAGTTCCCGGCCGTAGATCGCTTTCAGGAACGTGTCGATGGTCGCTTTCAGGTTGGCGAAAGTGATCCCCTTGTCGACGACAAAACCCTCGATCTGGTGGAACATGGGCGTGTGGGTGATGTCAGAGTCGCAACGGAATACGCGGCCTGGCGCGATCACGCGCAGTGGTGGTTTCTCGGCCAGCATCGCGTGGATCTGGATGTTGGATGTCTGCGTCCGCAGCAGCATTTTCTGGCCATCAAACGCGCCGCCGCTCGCCGGCGCCACATAAAACGTATCTTGCATGTCGCGGGCCGGGTGCGACTCCGGGATGTTCAGCGCGGAGAAATTGTAGAAGTCAAAATCGATTTCCGGGCCATCGTAAATCGTGAAGCCCAGCCTGCGGAATTCACGGATCAGGACGCGGCGCATCAGGGAGACCGGGTGCAGCGCGCCGGCAGGCGTGGAATCGTCAACCGGCAGGCTGACGTCAACCTGCGGGATGTTCAGGCGCTCATTGAGGATCCATGCCTTGGCTTTCTCCTGGAGCGCCGTCACGGCGCCGTCAACTTCCTGGCGCACGGCGTTGACGATCTTGCCGGCCTCGGGACGGTCTTCCTTGGCGACGTTGCGAAGTCCTTCGATCAGTTCCTGCAAGCGTCCCTTGCGTCCGAGGAACGCGAGGCGCAGTTCCTCAACTGCTTTCGGCGACGGACTTGCGGCCACGCGCGCGAGGTCCGCGGCAAATTGTTTGCGGACCGCCTCGGCCGCGTCGCTCATGTTCAGCGTGGCTGGCTTTTTGGATTCTGTCGGGGACTCTGGGTGATTCATGTCATTCTCTCGCAGTTGTTCAAAGCCGGCGCAGGAACGCCTTGACGCGCTCCAGTCCGGCGAGCAAATCCTGTTGGCCAAGGGTGTAGCTGATGCGGATGAATCCGGGCAGGCCAAAAGCCTCGCCTGGAACCACCGCGATGCCTTCTTCAAGCAACATTCCCGATATCGACATCGAGGTGCGCCCGTCGCAGAAGGGACGCACATCGAGGAACACATAGAAGGCGCCATCGGGCCGCACAAACTGGAATCCGTCCAGCGCCGCGATCGTCGCCTTGCGGCGGTCGTCGAGGGTCGCGATGGCAGGGCCCATCAAGGTGCGTCCCTGGCCGAGCGCATATGTCGCCGCGTCCTCGATGAATCCGGGAATGCATGTGGACGAATGGCTCTCAAGGTTCTTGACGAGGGCCATGATGTCTTTCGGGCCCGCCGCGTATCCGACCCGCCAGCCGGTCATGGCAAACCCCTTTGACAGGCCGTTGATGAGGATGAACCGGGAACGCAACCCGGGCTGGATCTTCAGCGGGGAAATGTGTTCGCGGCTGAATGCCATGTATTCGTAAATCTCATCCGAGATCAGCCACAGGTTGTGTTTGGTGGCGAACGCGGCGAGGCGCTCCAGTTCGGCGACGCCAAGGACATAGCCCGAGGGATTGTTTGGTGAGTTGACGACGATGGCGCGCGTGCGTGTTGTAACAGCCCTCTCCAGCGCGTTGAAATCAAGCGCCTCCCCGCCCTCGCTGGTGATGCTGGCGGGCGGCATGACCGGAACAGGAATCGCGCCGGCGGCGCGGATCTGGTCGGTATAACTGACCCAGAAAGGAGCCGGCAAAAGCACTTCGTCGCCGTCGTTCAGCAGCGCCAGGAAAACATGAAACAGGATTTCCTTGGCTCCGATTCCGCAAACGATCTCATCGATCGCGAAATCAAGGCCGTTGTCGCGACGCAGCTTTTCGGCGATGGCTTCACGCAGTGGCCTGCCACCGCCGCTCGTGCCGTAACGCGTCCGGCCACGGCGGAGGCTGTCGATGGCAACCTCGACCACGGCCTGCGGTGTCGGGAAGTCAGGTTCGCCAACGGCGAAATTGAAAATCTTCTTCCCGCCGGCGGCCAGCTCGGCAGCCTTGCTGTTGAGCGCCAGGGTGGGCGAAGGGGAGAGGCTGCTGATGCGATTTGAGAATTTTCGTTCCATGTCACCTGCTTGACAAGTCGTCTCGCTGATTTAGCCTGTGAATTTGCTATGTTGCAATCATAAAAAGCGTCTTGCGCCCCGCGCAGTCCGTCCTTGATCATTTTTATAAAAAGATCAATAAAATGATTGAATTCTGACCCTCCGGATGAGGCGGTCACCATGGAACACCCGCGTTTCAGCAAGTTCAGGTTTCTGTTTTTTGCGGCGGCTCTGCTCGCCGCGCCGTCAGCGCACGCCGAACTGTTGATCGACCACGGCCCGGTCTCGTTCGCCGCGACCTGGTCTGGTGGTGCCTTTCAGCTGGCCCGCTGCGTGAGCAAACCGGGCTTGATCTTCGCTCATCTGAGAGCGCACTGCCCGCAGCGAGGCGAGTTCCGGGAGTTTTCGGCGCAGGAACTCGAATCGGAAATGCTTCGCGCCTGGGAGCAGATGAATCCGGATAACGCAGTCGATCCGGAAAGGCTCGCGCGTGTGATGGACACGATCCGCCGCCCCCGTGTCGTCCGTGTCCATGTCGAGACAACGATGCACCCGCATACCCGCGACCTGATTCGCGCCATCGTTCCTGTTTTCAGGGGTGGCCTTCCCGGGCGCGGTGATCGCCTCGGGGTGATTGAAGAGGGCGTTACCCATTACCTGACGCTTTTGACCTATCAGAACCTGAACAACGATCCGGCTCAAGCGCACACGTTCCTGTCGGTGGCGACCCTGCGCCGCTCGGGACCGGACATCACGCTTGACGATGAGTTCACGATCAGCTGGTTGCCGGCCTCCCGGGAGGGATCTGTCGACCTGCTGGCTGATCCGGAGCTGGGAAAAAACTATTCGCTGGCTGAAACCTTGCGCATGGCCCGCGTGAACAACCGGCTTCCGGTTCGATGGGGGCCGTTCCCGGTCAGCGACGGGTTGCGCGACAGGCTCCTGCGCCAGAAAGAATACCTCGATCACTGGGCGGAGTTCGGACGTTCGCGTTTGCCGCCCGGACAGGTTCACACGCCGGTTGGCGAGCCAGGACGGACGTTCTACCCCGGTGTGTTCTACAAGGCGCTCGACCGGGGGACGCGTGAAGGCAGTCACCGCAGTGGTTTCCGCAGGGGTGTCCCGTCCGGCGCGATCAATTGTTTCCACGCGATCTCGGATGCGTTTGCTCAATCACCGGCGGACATGCTCACCAACTTTGACGCGCGGGGCTATCTGGCGACATGGGAGGTGCTGGATTACATCGCGACAAAGGCCGGCGAAGGGTTCACCGGTTTTCCAGAAGGTCCGGACCGTTCCGCCGAATACATGATGTTGCTCCATCCAGTCGCGGAAATGACCGGAGTCGCGGACATTCCGCACGCGATTGGCGTTCCCGCTTGCGAACGCTGCCGGCCTTGAAATCGTTTGTGTCGCCCGGGTAAATCAGGGTGGGGTGTTCACGGAACGGCCGCCGAGGCTAGGGGAACCCACCAAGTTAAGGTGGGTGCCATCAACTTCTCCTTCAGGCTTCCCCCTAACGCGCGAGGCGGGGGGCTTGCACACCAGCGAAGGGTCTGGCTCCCTATGTGTCTTTATCGGTTCTCCTGCACATCGACAGCCGCGTCCGTGAACGTTTTCAGTATAACAAAAAACCTGCCCGAAGGCAGGTTAAAAAAGGGTTCCAGGGTCAGTATTGACCCATTTCCTGGCCGACATTGAGAAGCTCGATCAACTGCAGCGGCATGTGATCACCGTGCTGTCCGCCCTGCTCGCCGGACTCCTGACCACCTTCCTGGCCAGACTCCTGGCCGCCATGTTGCCCGGTATGCTGCGCTGCTTCGGCCGCCATCTTCACCATGGATGAGATCAGGCGCTCGCCGTAACGGGCATGCGACGCGACATGCTCAACAGCGAATTCACGACCTTCCTCGAGGCCCTTGAACATGTGGACCATCTCTGGCTTGAAGGCGTCATACTTCATGGTCGCGAGGCGAGTCGAGGCGTCGATTTTGACGGAACTGGACTCAGGATCAAGAACCATCTCAAGATGCTTGATCTTGCAACCCGGATGACGCGAGCGGGCGTGGTCAGCTGACAGTGAGAATCCTTCGCCTCGCTTCTCGACCTTGATGGACTCAAGGTAATGCAACTTGCGGCGTGCCTTGTCGAGAAGCTTGGTGCCTTCCTCGCGCAACAGAACGCTCTGCGTGCTTTCGATCGCGGGCTGGGACTTCGCCGCGAACGATTCCAGGTCCTCGCGTTCGGACTTCACGTGACTTTTGATGAGGGCGGCAACTTCTTCCAGGGTCGTCGCTTTCAAGACATCTGCGGCGAGGCCACACTCGTGCTTCTGGAAGATGCCCTTGATGCCTGTCTCGGCGCGTTCCTGGCACCGCTTCATTTTCTTGTGTTGCATGAATTTCAGCAACGCCATTGTGTCGGTTTTCAGTGACATGTCCAGTTTCGACTGGATCTTGCCTTTTTCGGGATTCTCATCGCGCTTCATCATGGCCGTCATGGACAAGTTCGCCTCGACCGGCTTCGCTGACCACGGCGCCTTCTTCAGGACCAGGGACTTGTTGATCTTGTAAGTATCCTTGTCGAAGTCGGTCACTGATCCGTCGATTGTGACGACCGCGCTCTCAACGACCGCGCTGTCCCGCACGACTGGATCGATTGCGCTGGCGATGCTCGCATTGATGCGTCCGTAATCGAGGCTGGATTCAAAACCTGCCGCGACCAGGGCGCTCCCCGAAGCGATCGCGATCACTGTCGCTCCGCTTTTCATCCAGAATGACTTGGTATGGTTGGACATTCGCATCTTGTTTTCCTTTCCTGGTGTTTCTTGTCCGCGGACTTCCGCGACTGCCCACAGTTTGCAAAGCGCGAGCCAGATGCTAGCCTCAAGCCGGAACCGGGCCAGCCCGGTGGCGGAGGTCTCGTGAAAAAAAAATCATCGGCGGATGTGGGCGTTGACGCGGGCATTGACGTGAGCAAGTTGCCGCGCGGGCCAGTCGTGTTCGTGGTCGCGACTCCCATTGGCAATCTCTCGGACTTGAGCGAGCGCGCGATCCGGACGCTCGCGACGGCGGACGTGATCGCGGCGGAGGATACGCGCCAGACCCGCAAGTTGTTGACCCATCTGCGCCAGACACAGGCCGCGCACGGGGTTGTGATCGGGACGCCTGACCTTGTCGCGTGTCACGACCACAACGAGGAGCAGCAGGCCGCGCGGTTGATTCACCGGATCGTGGAGCGCGGTGAGGTCCTCGCGGTCGTGTCGGATGCCGGAACACCCTGCATTTCTGATCCGGGATTCAGGTTGGTCGAGGCCGCGCGCGCGGCGGGAATCACCGTACACCCCGTTCCCGGGCCGTCGGCCCTGTTGGCGCTGGCCTCCGCGGCTGGCCTGCCAACGGACAGGCTGCTTTTCACCGGTTTTCCACCCACCAAGGCGAAGGCCCTTCACGACGAGGTCCAGGGGTGGATCGCTGCCCGCGCGTCGGTGGTTTTCTTCGAGTCGACGAGGCGACTCGACAAGACGTTGTCGGCAGTCGCGAAAGACCTGCCTGGAGCGCGCGTCGCGGTCGGACGCGAGTTGACCAAACTTCACGAGGAAATCTTCACGGGAACCATCGAGGACGCGTCCGTGTGGGCCAGCGCGCACGAGAACATGCGCGGCGAGGCATCCGTGATGATCGACGTCCGGTCCGCCGGTGTGGCGAGTCCCGGAGTTTCGTTTGACGCGGGCAAGGAAGTCAGCAGGATGCTCCGCCGGGGCGCGACCTTGAAGGACATTCTCCAGGAACTGGGACCAGGTGCCGCGGCAGCGGGAATCGGGCGAAAGGATCTTTACCGGCTCGTTCTCGAGAAGATGGGGAAGGCTTGAAGCGTTTCCTCGCACTTGTCGCGGGGCAAATCTTCGTTTAGCCTAAAGAAACAGTTGTTTTTCAAATTTTTCACAGCCGCCGTCCGGGGAGAATCCTATGGTGATCAGGCTGTCCCGCTTTGCGTCGTTGTTCTTCGCGATTTCCCTGTGCGCGTTGTTTTCGGGCGAGATCCACGCGGAGGTGCCGTTGAGTGCCGTTCCCGGTGGAGGGTTGGCCTCCGCTGAAGAACTTTACCAGCGTCGCGGGGAAGGGCGCGAGACGGTGCATGAGGCTCTGGCCGCCTGGCGAAAACTCCTCAAGGGCGCCAAGGGAACCGACCTGGTTCACGTGGTCCACCGGATCGCGTCGCTGGACGTCTTCGAGGGGGAGTTGCTGCTGCGGGACGACAACAAGTCCGAACGCAATCCCATTTTTGGCGAGTGCCGGGAAGTGATCGAGCGTATCGCCGGCATACCCGAGGCCGCTGATGTCTATCACTACATCAAGATCATGTGCTCCGCTCTCTGGGTCGAGTCCGCGACTCCCTTGCAACTGATCGGCGTGGGCAGTTACTTCAAACAATACTTCAACACATTTGTGACCAGTGAGATGAACCTGCGGCCGGATCTCGAGGCGGATCCCCGGATCCAGGGCGGCGGGATTTACCGGACCATCGCTGGCATCGCCGCGGATCCAATGTCGAACATGGTTCATCCGGCTTTGCCGTCTCTCGACAAAGCCATGGAAATGATCGATCTCGCCATCGCCAGCCCGAATTATCCCGATGAGGAATATTCTGGCGCGGAAATGTATTCGAATTACCGCAGCAAGGCCGAGATCCTGAATCGCATGGGCCGGCGTGCGGAGGCCCGCGCCCTTCTCGAGCAGTCGATCGCGGAAATCGAGGAACTGGCAGCCGATGGCGAATTGCCGGCTGGCATCGAGCCCGAGACCCTCGCTGAAGTCGGCAAGATGCGCGAGACGCTCGAACACCTATGACGAACATTCGTTGCCTGATGACGGTGCCGCTTCTCTGCTGCGCCTTGCCGGCGCTGGCGTACGAGCACACCAAAACATTGCCCCGGGGTCGCTTCAACCTCAACCTCCGGTCCATTGCCACGGACATCGCGACAAAGTCCAACGCGTCGGGGGGCAGTGAAGGCCTCGCTGCCCCGCTTGAGCGTGACCTTACATTCAACGATGTCCTGCGCAACCAGGCCGCGATATCTCCGACGCGCGCGGCGAAGGTCGAGGGATTCATGCTCGCCAACGACCTTGAGCGCGCGGATTCCCTGGGACGGTTCTCGGCGAGCGCCAAGGCGAGCGTGCGCGCCACGGCCCCGGTCCTCGCGTTCGGTGCCTCGGACAAGTTGACGCTGGCAATGGGCGCGCCGTTCATGTCGGCGCGCTCCACGATCGCTGTCGGCTTCACGCGCTCAGACACGGCCGCGCAATTTCTGGCATTGCTGTCGGATCCCGCCAACAACCAGCACGAAGCCGCGCTGGAACTTCAGGAGAAACTGGATTCCGCGACGGTGGAGCTCAATCGCGAGCTGGCGAGTCACGGAGTGGAGCCGCTGACGGATTGGCGAGGTTCTGGTTGGGGCGACACGACAGTCGCCGCCAAGTGGCGCGCCTGGGAATCGGGACAATTGGCCCTGGCCACGACATTTGGCGCTGTCTTGCCGACGGGGCGCCCGGACCAGGCACGCGTCATGAACGACGTCCCGTTTGGTGATGGTCAGGCGGATTTGTTTTCGCAGGCGACCATGGAGCAAAACTTGATTCGTGGCCTCTCGGTCTCGCAATCGCTCAAATATACGTATCAGATGCCCGGCCATCGTGAAGTTTTCCGCGGACTTGAGCCGGAAGACCTCGAGGAAGGAACGACCGAAGCCACATTCAAGCCCGGAGACCGTATCGATGCGGCCCTCGGCATGGCATGGGCGCATCCAGCGGGTGTCACGGCTTCTGTCGGTTGGCAGATGAACAGGAAGTGGCGCGATCATTGGCGGGACAGCGAAGGCCAGCGCATTGACGCGCTCGAGGCGAATTCGGACCAGCTGGTTCACATTGGTGAACTGGCGGCGGGATTCAGCACGGTGGACGGGTATTTCCGCGGGGAATATCTGGCGCCCGCGGAAATCAGTCTCGCGGTCGCGCGCCAGGTGACAACGCGCAACTCCATGGAATCGGATCTCTACGAGATGTCAGCCAGCCTGTTTTTTTGAGGGAGCCCATGACGCGCTTCGCACTCCGGTACAGAGTTCTCGTCGCGGTGACTTGTTGCCTTGTCCTGCCCGGTTGCGGCGCGCTGCCGCATGATACGTCCGTCAAGTTGCGCGGTAACGGGGCTGACCGCAGACTTCTCCCTGCCGGTGACGCCACCAACGCGGCATCCAGTGTTTCCCCGGCGGCGTTGCTGGATTTGTGGCGGGGATTCGGCGATGACCTTGGCCTCGCGCCGCGGGCGCAAATCCAGTTCAGTGGCACGATGCTCGCGTGGGATCCGGCCGCGAGCGGCGCCGCCATTGCCAGGATGACTGCCGAAGTCGCGGATTTGCGGCGTGTGTGGGCAGAGTACTACGAGACAAAGTTCCACGAGATTCATGACGCGCAGCAACGCGTTGACAGCCTCAATGGGCGGGCGCGCCAGTTGAGGCGTGAAGTTCAGGCTGTTCCCGGGACCCGGGAGCTTCAGCTGGCCGCGGCCGCGACCTGGTGGGAAACCCAGCTGGCGTTTCTCGAACGGGCGGGAGTTGTCGAGCCAGGCGGCGGCCCGGATCACGCAAGGACTGTTTTTCACCGATATTGTGATGCCAAGTTGTGGGAATTCGCGACT